>QHXH01000208.1 GCA_003222855.1 Acidobacteriota bacterium | reverse complement strand
TTCACGTTCACTATGAATCGCGGCACGCGCATCGAGCGCGCGCTCGATCAACCGCGCGAGATCGAGCATCGCCAGCGGGTCGAGCGCCGTCCCGGCAATTCTCAAACGCGAAATCGAGTCGGTTGGATCGGCCGCACCTTCGAATGAGAGACGGGCTCCGCGTTGGCGCAACTCGATCATTTCGCTGAGACGCAGCAGCTCGCGCTGTAACTCTGCAAAGTCATCGAGCGGGACGAGTTGCTCGAGCCGGGTTCGGGCCAGATCGGTTTGCGCGCGTTGTCGCACGAGAGCGCGCAAGGAATCGAACTCGAGCGTTTTGAAAGGCTGCGGATTCATCAGTAGGGGTTAATCTTAACACCTCAAGTCAGTACCACCCGCGTCAGCGGGTGAATCGAACCGACTCGACCGCAACCGTCCCGGTGGCAGCGACGCGTTAACAAAAGCTCATGCAAGCGAGGACGCTTGCGCTCCAGTCTATTACTACATCCGCTTATGGGGATTGCGACAATTGTGATCCGTGTCACCGCTTCTATCTTTGCTCGCTCGTAGCTTTTGTCTTATATTCGTCAACTTCTCAGACCACAACGAAAGGCAATCATCAAATGCCAACCATTCCTATCACCGTCGCGTATGGCGACGGCATCGGCCCGGAAATCATGGAAGCGACGCTGCATATTCTGAAAGAAGCGGGCGCGAAACTGGCGATCGAAAGAATTGAAATTGGCGAGAAGGTCTATCTGTCAGGCAATACTTCGGGAATCGATCCAAGCGCCTGGGATTCACTGCGCAACACGAGAGTGTTTTTGAAGGCTCCGATCACCACGCCGCAGGGTGGTGGTTACAAAAGCTTGAACGTCACGGTCCGAAAAACGCTGGGACTGTACGCCAATGTACGGCCCTGCGTGGCTTATCACCCTTTCATCGAGACGAAGCACCCCGGCATGGACGTCGTGATCGTGCGCGAGAACGAAGAAGATTTGTACGCCGGAATTGAGTATCGCCAAACCGATCAGGTGATGCAGTGTCTGAAGATTATTTCGCGGCCGGGATCGGAAAGAATCGTTCGCTACGCATTCGAGTACGCGCGCCGTCACAATCGCAAGAAGGTCACTTGCTTCACCAAAGACAACATTATGAAATTCACCGATGGTTTGTTTCATAAGATCTTCAACGAGATTGCCGCGGAATATCCGGACCTCGAGAACGAGCATTGGATCGTCGACATCGGCGCGGCGAAAATGGCCGACACACCGGAAGCTTTCGACGTGATCGTGATGCCGAACCTGTACGGCGACATTTTGTCGGACGTAGCGGCCCAGATTGCCGGCTCAGTGGGGTTGGCGGGTTCAGCCAACATTGGTGAGAACATCGCGATGTTTGAAGCGATTCACGGATCGGCGCCGCGCCGCGCCGGGCAAAATCTGGCGAACCCCTCCGGGTTGCTGCTCGGCGCGATCATGATGCTGGTCCATATCGGCCACACCGCCACAGCCGAACGCGTGCACAACGCGTGGCTGCGCACGCTCGAAGATGGCGTGCACACCTACGACATTTTTGATGAAAGCATCAGCAAACAAAAAGTTGGGACAAAGGAGTTTGCACAGGCGGTGACGGAGCGCCTCGGCAAGAAACCGCACACGCTTAAAGCCGTCAGTTACAACCAGCAAGACATCGCCGAAGTTTACGGTGAGACGATCGTCAAGGAACGATCGGACACCAGGAAGGAATTGGTCGGCGTCGATGTTTTTCTCGATTGGCTCAAGGGCTCACCGGATGATCTCGGCCAGTCGTTAGCGAAAGTTGCGCCGGAAGGCCTGCAACTGGTGATGGTCAGCAATCGGGGTGTCAAGGTGTGGCCCGGTGGAAAATCCGAAACGTTCTGCTCAGATCAGTGGCGCTGCCGCTTCATGTCGAAGGATAAAGGCGCAGTTATTTCGCACAAACAGATCATCGAACTACTCGCCAGCGTAGAAGGCGCAGGCTTTGATTTCATTAAGATTGAGAACCTGTGCAACTTTGACGGCGAGCGTGGATATTCATTGGATCAGGGAGAATGAGGTACCGGGAGCGGTAGCGACTGGGTAAGACTGGAGCGCAACCGTCCCGGTTGCCGCGCTGTCTCGGCGACGAATGATTGCAAGCGAGGACGCTTGCGCTCCAGTCGCTATCGCTCCCGGTACTGACCATCACGCGAATTAGTTTACTCATGCCAAATATTCGTACACCAAAGACTAAACCAAAATCACTGGTTGCCGTTCTGATGGGCAGCAAGTCCGACTGGGACACGATGCGTGCGGCGTCTGAAACGCTCGCGAAGTTTGGCGTCGCGCATGAATCGCGGGTGATGTCGGCACACCGCACTCCAAAGCTTGCCAGCGAGTTCGCCGGCAATGCTGAGTCTCGCGGAATCGAAGTGATAATTGCCGCCGCCGGCGGCGCGGCGCATCTTGCGGGGGTCATCGCCGCGCACACGACCCTCCCGGTGCTCGGCGTGCCAATGAAAAGCGACGCGCTCAATGGTTTGGATTCGTTACTCTCGACGGTGCAGATGCCGGCGGGAATTCCGGTCGGGACGCTGGCAATCGGAAAGGCGGGCGCCACGAACGCCGCCTTATTTGCGATTGCGATTCTTGCTAACAGCAGGCCCGAATTGAAAAGGAAAATACGTGAGTTTCGTGCGGAACAAGAAAAGAAAATTCGCGAAACAACCCTGGATTAACGCAACTCGTGGCACGCGCATCTTGCGCGTGAGCTCACGGGCGGGACGCCCGTGCCACGCAAACGTCACGGCTTAAAACTTTTTCGCTTTTCGTCGGCTTCGCGTTTAGCTTTTTCTTGTACGTCATTCTGCCGCTTTGATAAAGCTTTCCAGGCCGCCGGATCTTCAACCGTTAGCTGAGCCCCGACACGCGAGTCCAAAGGATCGGCGCCGACGTTTGCGGAAATTACAAACGCATCGCACCGAAGTTCTTTCTCAGTGCTTTCGCTTCCAGCCTCAGCGGGGGTGCGCCACTCGTTTGGCAAACTCAACGTCTTTGAAACCGTACTGACGAAGTCATCGATGTTCTCCCACTTGATCGAATCATCATAGGCGACCAGAACAAAGGACAACCGGCCGTCGATAAACCGCAACTCGATTCTTCTTACGCCCTTTAACACTGGAAATTTCGCGCTATCGATCACGAACGCACTGCCATCTTCCGGCCTTGCCGTAATGTCGGCCTGCACGCCTTTATCGCGCGTCGGGGAACCTTTTATCACGTCCGCAGAATCGATGACTGACAGACGCAGCTTGGCGAGGCCGAACTTATCGGGCTTCTCGATCGAGACGCCGGGAAATCTCGCCAGGACGTTTTGTTGAGCCGTCGCAATACGAAAGCCTCGCAACTCTGGCGCGTGGTCCAGTCCCAAAGTGCATTTCGGTTCTTTGTTATCTATTTTGCGTTGGCCAATCGCGGCCGTGAATATAAGTGAGATGAGGAGAATAACCAGAATTAGTTTCATGATGCTTTGTGCTTTTGTGTGCTTCGGATTTACTGCGCGTCACGGGCGAGCAGCGCCGCGCCGATGGCCACACCGTCCGCGCCAAGCTCGGCAGCGACAACCTTCGTCGCTTCGAAACACTGTTGGAATGAACGCTTGCGGGCTTCGGCGATGATTGGCTTAAGGATTAAATCGCCTGCTTCTATGACCGCGCCGCCCAGAATTATTCGCTCGATACTCAGAAGATTGATCATACTGGCGACCGCGATGCCAATCGAGCGTCCGGTGCGCTCAAGCATCATCACGGAAAAATCATCACCGTTGTTTGCTTCCAGGGCCAAATCGCCGGCAGTGAAACTCGTCTGCATCGCCAGGCGCGACAGAGACGATGTGGAATCGCGATTAAGGCGTTCACGCGCCCGGCGCAGAATGTTCGGACCCGAAGCGATCGTTTCTAAACAACCAGTATTGCCGCAGACACACTCAGCGCCTTCAGTGTCGATCGTGATGTGTCCAATCTCGCCGGCGCATCCCGACGCCCCGGTCCACAGTTTCCCGTCAAGAATGATCGCCCCACCGATCGCGTCGCCGATGCCGATATAGAAGATGTCGCGCGCATCGCGACCGGCACCCGCCTTGTACTCGCCATAGGCGGCGGCGTTCGCATCATTCTCTAATTCGAATCGCAAACCCGTCGCTTCCATCAATTCCGAGTGGATATGCTCGCGCGCCGTGAAGGGGAGTCCGGTCGAGACCAGCACTCGATCCGTCTCGCGATTAACCAAACCGGGAATGGCCAGGCCGACTGCTTTGATCTCGCCCGACTTTCGCAGCTCGCCGGCAAGATCAGTGATGGACTTGATCAAATTGTCGGGCTCGTATTTTGATTCACGCCGATCGAGGGTCTGGCCGGGTTCGGAAATCAGAACACCCCGCATCGTCGTCTTAGCGACTTCGATTCCGGCAAAGTTGTTTGCGGATTTTTCAGGCATGCGCGAGACCTTTCGCACGAGGTTACTGGATCAGGGCAGGGATTTCGTCGCCATCTTATGCGACGGTCCAGGGGCTGTCAAACTGCGGCTTCTGCGTGTAGAATGCCCCGCAACGAACATGACGACACTCCCGGAAGAGACTGGGGCGCCGCCTTTGCGGTTACGCAGAATCCTGCTGCCGACGGATTTCAGCGGCTGCGCAAACCACGCCTTGCCCTATGCGGCAGCAATCGCGCGCGCGGCGAAAGCGACCGTCATTTGTATTAATGTGGTCGAACCGATCGTTCCCGCCGTCGGCTATACCGGCCTCGCAGAAGCGATGCCGATCGCCGAGATTAGCGAGCAACTGGAAGACTCTGCTGAACGCGAGATGCCGGATCTATTAGGCTGTGAAGATTTGCGCGGGTTGCAGGTCGAAGAAGTCATTGCCCACGGCGACGCGGCGGCTGAGATTGTTCGCGTCGCGAATGAACGTGAAGTTGATCTGATCGTAATCTCGTCGCACGGACGCACCGGACTTGGCCGCATAATCTTCGGTTCAACCGCTGAGGCAGTGGTCCGTCACGCGCGCTGTCCCGTGCTGGTAGTCAAACCACCCCCCGAGTAGGAAGAAGGTGAGCAGTGAGCACCCGTTTTCGGAGTTCCGCCTTCAGGCGGTTACTTTCGCGCGCGACTTCGCCGCCTGAAGGCGGGACTCCAAAACAGTAGCTTCGCTAATCTCCTGCTAACTGCTCACCGTTAACTGCTCACTGCCTACTGATCCCATGACCAGTCTCCAGTTCGTGTCTCATCTGATCGAGTTGTACGGCATGTACGGAGTATTCGTGCTGATCATGATCGAAGGCGATCTGACGCTTTTGCTGGCGGGCGTGTTGGCCCACTCGGGATTTTTCGATGACGGTCTCATAAAGGGATACGGATTTGCGAAAGTACTTCTCTGGGGAACCATCGCGGGCTTCGCAAGCGACAACCTGGCTTATGGCGCCGGCCGCATCTTCAGTGGCACAGTGCACAAGTTTCGCTTCTATCGCACCGCCAGTCCGCGCATTGAGCGGATGACCAACCGCTTCGGCACTCTTTCAATCTTCATTTCGAAGTATGTTTACGGGTTGCGCTGGGCCTCGTGTACCTTTTACGGCGTCGCGCGCATGCCCTATGTGCGTTTCGTGCCGCTCTCGCTCGGCAGTTGCTTCTTGTGGGTTTCAATTCTCAGCGGCGTCGGTTATTTTTTCAGTAGCGCCGTGATGGGATTGATTGGCGACTTTCGTCATGTTGGAAGAATCCTACTAGGCATTCTCATCGGCGGCGTGGTCGTGGTTTATTTGATTAAGCGACGTTGGGTTTCAAAGAGAGTCGAGGAAATTAAGCCTGAGCGTTTACAGCAGATCGAACACGCCGCGATCGAGAGTGTGAAAGAACTGAAAGACGAGATCCGCGAAAAGATTCATTTGAAATGAGGGCTTAGAATTTAGAGCTTGGATTTTAGCGCTCGGTACCTAAACAACTCCTTTGTGTGAGCAAATTCAAAAATCCAAAGTCTAAGCTCTAAGCCCCAAAAACTAATGATCATCGAATCTTCTGCCCCGACGCGTGCCGATTTAGCCGGCGGCACCATTGATATCTGGCCTCTTTACCTGTTCCACGCCGGCGCCTCGACCGTCAATTTTGCGCTTTCGTTGCTGGCCCGTGTGCGCATCGAGACTCGCGACGATGACCGCGGCGTGCGCTTCGAAACCACAATCGATCGCATAGACGAACTCGCAAGTGATACGCGGCTCGAACTGGTTTCGAAGATGGTCCATTTCTTTCGTCCTGAGACCGGCTTTCATTTGATCACTCATAGTGAAGCGCCGGCGGGCGCGGGCATTTCGGGATCATCCGCGCTGGCGATCGCGCTTATCGGCGCGTTGAATCGATTGATAGGGGATCGATACGACGAAGGCAGCTTCATCGGAATTGCCGCGAACGTCGAAACGACGGTCATCAAAGTTCCCGCGGGCATTCAGGATTATTATCCGGCGCTGTACGGCTCGGCTTCCTGCATTCACCTGCGTGCTGACGGCGTCGAGCGCGAACATCTGGCGATTGAAGAAGAAGAAATCGATCGCCGCTTTGTGATTTGCTACACGGGCCAGCCGCGTCTTTCGGGAATCAACAACTGGGAAATGTTCAAGCGTCATATCAACGGCGACGCCGAGGTGTTCGAGATTTTCGAACGCATTCGTGACGCGGCCGAGCAAATGCGCGACGCGCTCTTAGCGAGCGACTGGGACGCGGTCGGAGAAATCATGCGCGCGGCTTATCCGAATCGAAAGCGGCTGGCGCCGAACATCACGACGCCGCACATGGATGCAATCGTCGAGAAAGCTCTGGCGAATGGAGCTGAGGGAGCAAAAGTCTGTGGCGCCGGCGGCGGCGGATGCATCGCTTTTCTTTGTGCTGACGGACGAAAGCAAGACCTCGAACGCGCCCTGGCAACCGAAGCAGGCGCGGAGATTTTGAATTGGAAAGTCTCGCGCGAAGGATTGATTTTGTCACAAGCCCGACCGTAAGGGAGGGCAAGCTCCGTCGCTTAGCGCTGAATTGTCGGAATAAATTAGCCCCAGCTTTGCGCGGATAAACGCGGATCAGAACGAACCAGAACTGCTGTTTCATTCTTCTCAGCGTAGATCCGCGTTCATCCGCGGCTGAATCCCTATTATCTAAGCCCTCCCCTACGATCGGGCTTCTGACACGACAGCTAAACCTCAATCCACGCTGTCGGCTCTTTCGGGAATGAGAGCGTGACTTCAGTGCACGTGGGAAACAATGGCGCGCGTTCGCGTAAAGCAGTCTCAGCAGTAATCTTCGCAAGGTAAGGATTGTTAGCGCGTTGTGAAAGATGCGCGAGCACGAGATGTGGCGCCTGCCCGTCGAAGCCGTCGAGCAGCCACTCGGCCACGTCTTCGTTCGAAAGATGGCCCAGCCGCGAAAGAATTCTTTGTTTTAGTTCCCACGGATAATGCTCGACCGTTTTGAGCATGTCACGGCTGTGATTAGATTCGATCACAATCGCCGCGCAGCCGCGCAGTCTTTCCGTGATCAAGGTTGTGATATGACCGAAATCGAGCAGGGTCGCGACCTTCACACCGTCGTGCGTCGCCGTGAAACCAAAATTGTCGACCGCATCGTGCGGCACGGTAAAAGGATGAAAATCGATCTTCCCGATTTGAAAGTCGCGGCCTGAATCAATCTCGACCGTACAATCGCGCAGCGCATCAGCGCGCTTTCTCGGCTCGTCATTGGCAATCCCGACTCGTCGGGACTCGCAAACGTAAGCGTCGCGCGTCTTCGCAGAAATGAAAACCGGGCAGTCGAGATCTCTTATCAACACGCGCAGACCACCGGAGTGATCGCCATGTTCATGCGTGACCAGAATGCCGTCGAGCGAATTCGCGTCTTCACCGAGCATGGCCATGCGGCGCACAATTTCGCGCGCGCTCATGCCTGCGTCAACTAAAACACGCGTGCCGTTAGCGACCAGCAAAACGGCGTTGCCAGTCGAACCGCTACCGAGTACAGAAATCTTCATTTGGTGGATTGTACGACGAAATTAGTCACGGAGTCGCAGAGACACAGAGAAAAATCGAAGCAGAAAACGACCAATGGAACAGCTGCAACGTCGAACCTGAACTTTGTCAAATCTTTCCGTGTCTCTGTGGCAGTTTCAAATTTCCAGACGCGACCGATCGACGGCAAATCCGTTCAGATTTCCCAGCGCACCCACGGACAGCGCCGGAGTAATGATCTCGTCGGGCGAGATGCGCCGGCCATGGATGATCTCCTGACGCGCTAAGGCGCCGACCCGCGTGCTTGAAGATTCCAGGCTCAACAGGACAGATGAAATCGCCTGCTGCTTGGCTAATTCCAGTTCATCTTCCGCCACTGGATCGCGCACAATTCGCCGCAATTCGTGCAAAGAAAGATCGAAAACCTGATCCATTTGCGCCGGCGAGGTGCCGGCGTAAATCGTGAACATGCCGACGTCACTAAAGGTGTTACCGCCCGCGCCAATTGAATATGCCAGACCGCGTTCTTCGCGGATCGATTGCCACAATCTGCTTGATGTGCCACCGCCGATGATTGTTCCCAGCATGCTCGCCGCATAGCGATCCGGGTCTTTAGCCGAAGGCCAGGGCGCCGCGATGATCAGATGCGCCTGCTCCAGTTCACTCTTCCGCTCGATCAAAATTGGCGCGGCAACTGCGGGCGCCGGCGAAGCAGCTTGATGTTCGCTTCGCTTATCTTCGCCGCCGAATGCTGCCGTGACCAGATCAACCAATCGATTGTGTTCGACGTTGCCGGCCGCCGCGACCACCAGATTGCTGGGGGTGAAATTCAGCCTATGAAAGTCGGCCGTGATCGAACGATCGAATGTCGACACTGTTTGTTCCGTGCCTTCGATCGGGCGGCCGAGCGAATGATCTGGAAAGTACGCCGCGTGAAACAGCTCAGTCAGCAACTCGTCCGGCGTATCTTCGATCATCTTCACCAGATCGTCTTCATCGAATCGAGGGTTCACCACCATGTCGGCCAGCAGATCGAATGCGCGTGGCATTTCGGTATCGACTACTTTTGCCGCAAAGCCGGTCATCTCATGCGTCGTGTAAGCATCGAATTGACCACCCAGCCGATCTGACTCGGTTGCCAGCTCATGTGCCGTGCGGCGCCGCGTACCTTTGAATAATGCGTGCTCGATGAAGTGACAGATGCCGTTCAGGGCGCTGGATTCGTGACGTGAGCCGCGGCGCAGCCAGATTCCCAGGCTTACCGAACGAAGCTCCGGCATGTGCTCGGACAAAATTGTGAGGCCGTTTGTGAGCCGCGTCGTGCGCACTTGATCTATCATGCTGGATGATGCAAAAGCTGCCCGGGGTGGCGAGCAGTCATCGTAACACGCGCGCCAGACCCGACAAAACTCGGCTCGAAGACCCCGGTTTGCTTGACATCGCTCGGCGGCATGTTTGAGAATTGCAGCATTCAAGCGGGTGACGGTCTCCCTTGCCCGGGGCGGTTAGATCGTAATTAACGCTGGTAATCTTCCGCTCAGGCATCTGAACGAAGCAAATTAGGAATCGAACACAACAATAATCGAGTTTGCTTTACTCCATTGGCGCGAATCCTCAGCGAGGTTTGACAGGAGGTCCGGCCGCGATGAAAATATTCTCCAAATACTGCGCTTTTGCGATGGTCATTGCTGTTGCGTTGACCGCGAATGCTTTGCCTGCGATGGGCAAAGGCACGCGCGGCTTGGCCACGATCACCGGCACCGTGCGAGATAACAAAGGCGCGCCATTGGCGGGCGCCCTCGTTCAGTTGATTCGCGAAGGCGCGAAACAGATTATTAAGCAGACCTACACGGCCGCCGATGGCAGCTTCAGCGCGAGAATTCCGGCGGGACGTTATTCGCTCAAAGCGATGGCCGCAGGTTTCAGCGAAGTTCTCTTTGAGTCTGTTCAAGTCAACCCTTCGGCAGAGATCGCTTATCGTTTCAACCTCGAACCTGCCGGCTCTTCAAAGACACTCGTCAATCAACGTAACGACAAAGATAACGTAAAGTGGACGCTGCGTTCAGCGCAGAGTCGCAAATCAATTTTCCAGGCCAATCCCGGCAACGATTCGAATATTGCCGCGGCTGAGGCGGCTGCGGACGGAAAGGTCGAAGAACCATCGCAACCGGCAACCGACGAGCGTGGCCGGGTCCGTTTGCAAGGCGTAGCCGAACAATACTTCGCCACTTCGTCAAGTCCGTTCAGCTCAAATTACGAAGGCGTGAACTTTGCGTTGGCGCTGCCGGCGTCGGAAACGATTGATCTCATCTTTGCCGGCCAGACAGGAATTGGAGACGCTGCACCCCAACGATTTGAGACTACTGCGCGCATGCGCGTAAACGATCGACATCACCTTAGTCTGAGCGGCGGCGGTGCGCGCTTGTTCGCGGGCTTCGATAACAAGCCAAGCGGGCGACGGGCGTTGGGCCAAATGTCAGTGCGAGCCGTTGACGAATGGCTCGTGCGCGACGGCGTCGTCGTGGTGATGGGCCTGGATTATTCGCGGTTCACCAACGCCGGTGGCGACTCAGCTATCAGTCCGCGATTCGGAATTCAGTTTGACGCCAATGCGCGGACGCGTTTGAAAGCCTCGTATGCGCCGGCCGGTGACGAAACAGCGATTCAGAGCACGGCATCATTTGAACAAGCAGATGTGTATTTCAAACAGCCATCGTCACAACCAGTTGCCTTCGTCGGCGGACGCGCGGTTATGGGCCAGAGCCGACGCCTCGAGTTCGGCTTGCAGCGGGTTCTTGATAATCGTTCGAATATTGATGCGGCGGCGTTTCTGGATATGACCAATGGTCGCGGAGTCGGTTTGATGGCAATGCCAATCTCGGCTTTCTCGGGTGACGCATCGCTTCCGATTTTGAACGTTGCAAATCAAAACGGATCGGCGCGTGGCATGCGCGTGGTTTATTCGCGCAGACTAAATCAGGTTTGGAGCGCCTCTGCTGGTTACTCGTTTGGCCGTGGCCAGAAGCTTTCCGCGAACGGCACCGATCCCACGGACTTTTTCAGTAATGGTTTCTTCCAGACCGCGGCGGTGCAATTGGCCGGTGACTGGTCCAAAGGCACTCACGTGCAAACCGTGTTTCGTTTTTCGCCTCAGGCAACGGTGTTTGCTATCGATCCATTCGCGGGACGACTCGCAGTTTACGATCCCTCGCTCAGTGTGCAAATAACGCAGGATCTGCCGACGTTTGGCTTGCCGGTGCGCGCTCAGGCAATCATCGATGCGCGCAATCTTTTCGCTTTTCAAACGCGGACAATCAACGGCGAAACCATGCTTGAAATGGGTACCGCCGGGCGCTCGGTTCGCGGCGGAATCCTGGTTCGTTTCTAACGAAAGAAGGCGGCACGATCTCTAAGCCTCCCGTGTCGCGGCCTGCAACGGCTTTTCCAAAATCTCGGACGAGTACGAAAAGATGGACAGCTCAAGCACCCGACTCGCTCCGCCACACCAGGAAACGGGGATAAAGTCGAGAAGCTGCTTCAATAAACGGACAGATCCATCTGTGTCCACTTGGAACATCGGTTGCCTCCGTTTATTTGAAGCAGTGTGTGAGAGACGAGTGTGCGGATTGACGCCACGCAGTTAGAAGAATGAAAAGCTCAGTGCTAACAACCAGGACATGGCTGCTGCTGGCGACGGCAGCGCTCTTGTTTGTTGCCGGAGCGATCAATTTTTGGCAACGGTCGCATAACCAGGGGCCGCCCACGGACGGTGTCGGCTGGGTCGACACTTCACAGGGGATAATCGCCAAATCGATCGAGCCTGGTTCGGCAGCGGCGAGAGCTCGCATGAATCCCGGCGACCGTTTGCTGGCCATCAGCATGGCGGAGCAGAAGTGCGAAGACGTTACGCGCGGTCCAAAGTGCGAAGAAGTTTCCGGCGCTGAAAAAATTCAGCTTTACCTGGACCAGGCCCACGTCGGCGGCCAAATTCATTACCTGATCGAGCGGCCATCCTATCCTCCGGAAACACGTTACTACTATGCAGACCTCGACCATCTGGCTTCTGTTAACAGCCTGACTGTCCGTGACCTTTACCTTAACCTAATCGGATTGGTCTACCTGTTCATCGGATTGTTTGTGATTTTCCGGCAAGGCGGACGCGCGCCTTTTGTGTTGCACTTCGCCGGTCTGTGTCTGGCCGCCTTTGTCTTTCATTTCTACACTCCGCTGGGAACATACAGAGACCTCGATTTGGCGATTGCCTTTCTGGACAGCGCCGCTTTTATTTTATTTGCCCCACTCTTATTGCATTTCAGCGCAATTTATCCGGTTCGCTATCACTTGTTCGAGGATCGCCGCTGGCGCGCGGTCGCATTGTATGTGCCCGCATTCGTGCTGTTGGCATTCGCCGCGGTAATTTTTCTGCATGATCAATTAGTCAAGATCATCCCGCATCAACTGTTGGATTATTCGCCGAACCTTGTCGCCCGATTTTACAAGGCTTCCTTCATACATTTCGTCGTGGCGCTGATTGCGAGCGCCGTCTTGCTCGTGCGCCGCTTTGTGATCAGCAAGAGCACAGTCGCGCGCCAGCAGCTGAAGTGGGTTGTTTGGGGAACGGTGCTGGCGATCGCGCCGTTCACGGTGTTGTATGCGCTTGGTTACATCTTCGGCGAAACCGCCGGACCATTTACTGATGTCGCGATACTGCCGCTGATTCTTATTCCACTGGCGCTCGGTTATTCAGTCGTTCGCTATCGCCTGATGGATGTTGAGCTGGTTGTGCGGCGCGTCGCCGTCTATGCGCTTACTACTCTGGCCATTACCGTGGCCGTCGGCGCGATTGTTTACGTTGTCGGCTTTTATGCTTTCAGCGGCAGCGTACCCTCATCCGGGGAATTCATCACCTTACCCTTGATTTTTTCAGTTTTCGCAATGGCACTCATTGTGATGATCGCTGCTCCGATCAAGAACTTCCTGCAAGAGCGCGTTGATCGAATCTTCTATGGCCGGCGCTATGACATGCGACACAGCCTGCTTGATTTTGGGCGCACGATCTCTGCGACCACGGCGTTGGATCCTTTGCTCGATTCGCTCATCACGCGACTGCGCGAAGTCATGAACGTTGAGCGGCTCACGATCTTTATCGAAGACGGGCGTGCCACCGGTGGATATCGTGTCGCCCGCACGGCCGGTCTTTCCGCTGCAGTGAGCGTGCCGCCGGACTTCCGGGAAATGATTCGCACGCGCTCAGCCGACACCGGTGTCGTGCGCGCTGATGATCTCGAATCGGCTCCGGAAGGCGATGGTTACGTGCGACGCGTACTTCACTATTACGTTCCCTGCGTGGTGCGCGGGCGCATGGTGGCAGTGATAGGGCTGGGGCGGTCCGCTGACGGCGCGCTGCTGTCGTCTGAGGACGTTGAGATCCTCAGAACTGTCTCAGGTTTCATCGCGGTCGCGATCGAAAACAGCCTGCTTTATCAGGAGCAACAACAACGCGCGTCGGAACTCGAACTGTTGAAGGAATTCAACGAATCGATTGTTGAATCAATCAACGTGGGATTAATGGCTGTCGATCTCGACGGACGGATTACCCGTCTTAACTCAGCGCTGGAAGAAATTGTCGCTGCCGATCGCCAGGAAGTTATCGGCAAGAACGTCGAAGAGTTGTTCGCCGAGGATTTCGCCGACACCTTGCATCAGGTCCTGGGCGAGTCAGGATGGCATTTAATACAGACGCGTCAAATTTATAAAATGCACATCTCAACTCGAGAAGGGCGCTCGCTGGTGCTGAATATTGCCATTGCGCCGCTGTGGGCGGACTCGCAGGAGCAAACCGGCGCACTCGTGATTTTCGAAGATGTAACGGAACGTTTGCGTCTTGAAGATCAACTGCAACAGCGCGAGAAACTTTCGTCCATCGGTCTGCTCGCCGCCGGCGTCGCGCACGAAGTGAACACGCCGCTCACCGGAGTCTCGTCGTACACGCAGATGCTTCTGAACATGTTGCCGCAAAACGATCCGAAGCACGCCTTGCTGGAGAAGGTTCGGCGGCAGGCGGACCGGGCGACAGACATCGTTAACAACCTTTTGAACTTTTCGCGTACCGGTAGCGCGGCCGAGTTCACGACGCTCGACATTCATCGCGTGCTCGACGACACGCTACAACTGCTCGAACCACAATTGCGCCGCAGTCAAATCGAAATTGTTCGCGAGTACGACGAACATCTTCCCCCGGTTCATGGCAACTCAGTAAAGCTGCAGCAGGTGTTTACCAACTTGATTCTGAATGCGCGGGACTCTATTGCCAACGGTCAGGGGCGAATTGTGCTCGCGACGCGAAACGGCGAAGAAGATTTGCTGACTGTTGAAGTGGCAGATAACGGCATCGGAATCGACGCGGACGATGTCGCCAAAATCTACGATCCGTTCTTCACCACCAAAGGCGTTGGACGTGGCACGGGCCTCGGCCTCGCGGTGACTTACGGCATAGTTCAGGAGCATTCAGGTCATATCAGCGTCAGCAGCACGCCCGGACTTGGAACTACATTTCGCATCACGCTTCCTACCCGCGACCCTCGCACGCGACTGCAAGCCGCCGCGCTTTGATCGGTTGCATTTTTCTGAATTGGCTTTTTATTGGTTGTTTCGGTGATAATTCCCGCTTTCGCTTCTATGTCTCCTCTCCCTCTGGGAGAGGGCTACGGGTGAGGGAATAAGTTAGTCGCAGAGCAAACCCCTCACTCTAACCCTCTCCCGGACGGAGAGGGAATCTTATCGCTCCGTTATGGCCAGAAAAGGATCAGTACTCGTCGTTGACGACGAAGAAATAATGCGCGATGTGCTCGAGACGTTGCTCTCTTCTGAGGGTTATCGTGTCGACCTCGCCAAGACGGGTGAAGAAGGCCTTGACGCGTACACCAAGCGTTCATACGACGCAGTGCTGTTGGACGTGTCGATGCCGGGCATTGGCGGATTACGCGCGCTCGAAGAATTTTTGAAGCTCGATCCTGAGGCGGTAGTCGTGATGATTACCGCCTATGCTACTTTCGATACTGCAATCGCCGCCTGGGAAAAAGGCGCGTTCGGTTGCATCCGCAAGCCTTTTCAAAACGAGCACATCAGCGCCACCGTGGCTGCCGGCGTTAAGCGACGGCGCAAAGAAGAAGAGCGTCGATCTTTGCGACAGGCGATGAGCCGCGAAGTCGATCGCGGGGCGATCGTCGGACGCTCTGACATCATGCAGGAAGTGTTTCGGGTGGTTGAGCAAGTGGCGGCCGCGCGCTCCACGATCCTGATCACGGGCGAAAGTGGAACTGGAAAAGAATTGATCGCGAAAGCGATTCACGAAGCAAGTCCGCGCGCGACCAAGCCGTTCGTCACGGTCAACAGCTCAAACATTCCGACTGAATTACTTGAATCCGAATTATTCGGCCACACGCGGGGAGCGTTCACGGGCGCGATCGCGGCCAAGAAAGGTTTGTTTGAAGTTGCTGACGGCGGATCGATCTTTCTCGACGAGATCGGCGACATTCCCCCCGAGACGCAGGTGCGTCTGTTGCGCGTTATTCAGGAGCGCGAGTTCACGCCGCTGGGGGACACCAGCCCGCGTCGCGTCGACGTTCGCATCATCGCGGCCACCAATATCGATTTAAAGGAAGCGGTGCGGCAGGGGATGTTTCGCGAGGATCTCTACTACCGGCTCTCGGTGGTGCCAATTGAATTGCCGCCGCTGCGCGATCGGCGGCAGGACGTGCTTCCTTTAGCGCAGCACTTCATCCGCAAATACAACGCTGAGAATAGCCGTCAGGTTTCTGAGCAGATCGCGCCGGACGTGCTGTCGCTTTTGGAAAATTATTCATGGCCTGGCAACGTGCGCGAGCTGGAAAATGCGATTGAACGGGCAGTGGTGATTGCCCCGGGCGATGAAATCTCGCGTGAATGTTTGCGTCCGGAGATTGCCGACCCGCAAGCCGCGCGCGCGGTCGTGCGCGAAGGATCAGGCGCCGCCTCAGCAATCGATGTCGGGCGCGGCATTAATTTTTACGATGAAGTACGCCGTTTTGAAATCGATCTGATCAGGCGCGCGTTGGACCAAACCGGAGGCCATCAATCACGGGCGGCGCGATTGCTGGGCATGAATCCCACCACGCTCAATTCAAAGATTAAGACCTACAACATAAATCTTCGTGCGTGAGCGAGCGGCGGTTTGCAGTGCTTTTATTTCCAGAGGCGCTAGAGTACCAACTTCAGTTGGGCGTTTGGTCGTGTAATGAGGGCGGCTAAGGTCGGTACTCTGACACCGTTGGCAAACGACGACACTACTTTGCCGCCGCAGCTTTCAGATCCAGCGTCCGAATTATTCGATGAAGATTATTTGGATGAATGCCGAGCGCCTTCGCTGCTTCAGTGTAATTCCCCTGTGATTGCACCAAGGCGTTCATAATTATCTGCCGCTTTGCGTCTTTAACGGCCGTATTGTAATCCACCGGAAGGTGGCTGCCGCCGTCCGCCAGGTCCAGCACTCGCCGCGGCAAATCTTCGATCCCGATCGTTTCGGCTGAACCCAGCACCGCCGCGCGCTCAATTGCATTCTCAAGTTCGCGAATGTTTCCCGGCCAGTCATAGGTTTGCAGCAACGCGCGCGCTTCGGGCGTGATGCCGGTAACAGAGCGCTTGCACTCATTCGCGTATTTCATCGTGAAGTAACTTGCGAGCAAGGGAACATCGTCCCGGCGATCGCGCAGGGGAGGCATGGTCAGCTTCACCACGTTTAAGCGGTGATAAAGGTCTTCTCGAAACGTTCCCGTCGTCATCGCTGCTTCGAGATTTCGATTCGTCGCCGCGATCACGCGGACGTCGAGTTCAATCGAACGCGTACCGCCGACCCTTTCGATCTTGTGATCCTGGAGAAACCGAAGCAGACGTGACTGCATCGCCAGGGTCATCTCGCCGATTTCATCAAGAAATACGGTGCCGCCGTGCGCCACTTCGAGCTTGCCCTGTTTGCGGCCAATGGCGCCCGTGAACGCACCCTTCTCGTGTCCGAACAATTCACTCTCGAGCAGAGTTTCGGTCAGGGCAGCGCAATTGATCGGGACAAAGGGCTGGGCCGCGCGCGGACTGTTGGCATGGATAGCGTGCGCCGCCAATTCCTTTCCGGTGCCGCTCTCGCCACAAATCAGGACGGCGGATTTCGCGGGCGCGACTCGCTGAATGAAGCGATAGACTTCCTGCGCGGCCGGGCTTTCGCCGATCATGTTGTGTTCGATAGCGAGTGTTGATCTGAGCCGGCTGTTTTCCTCTTCCAGCCATTCGATCTGCCGCGCGTTCTCCAGTGACACTGCCGCCATTCCGGCGATGCCGGCGAGCAATCGCAGGTGCGCTTCATCGAAACGAACGATCGGATCGCTGGTGTCCAGATAGATTGCCCCGAGAAGTTTTTCGAGGACGATTAGCGGCACGCACATCAGCGAGCTGATTTGCGCAGCCACCAAACTTTCGGCCGTTTTCAAGCTTTCGCTCGTTTGTATATCGTTGGTGAGAATGGCCACCCGTTCGCGCATGACACGTTCGACTACTGTGCGACTCACGCCGACGGGATAACTTTGCTGATCGCGATGTTTGCCATAAACCGACGAGAAATCCTTCTCGCCGCGGCCCAACAGAATTGCACCGCGATCCACTGGAATGATCTCAAAAATCGAGTCGAGTATTTCCCGAACCAATTCCTGCGTATGACGCAACTGATTGATACGCGTAGCGATTCTCAATACGACCCCTAAGTCGCGCGCCATCCGTTCGTGCGCAGGATTTGTGACGAGGATCTGCTCAGTCTGGTGCAGCAGAGTTTCAGGCAGCAGCTGTTTAGCCGATTGCGTGAGCGGATTGGAATCGTCCCACCGCACCTGATGTCCCGACGTTGTTTGCTCGCCGTCCTCAGTTAAGAAAAGAAGTTCGATGCTTCCAATTCGCACCTGGTCGGCGTGGGCGAGTATTTGCTCTTTTACCGGAATGCCGTTAACAAAGGTTCCGTTGTAACTATCGAGATCGAATATCTTGAAATCGTCGTGCTCGCGCCGGATTAAGCAATGGCGGCGCGAAACAGATGCATGATTCAAGCAGACGGTGCTGGCCGACTCGCGACCAATCGTGATCTCTTCGCTCGTAAGAGAAAACGTTGCCCCCTTTCGTGAACCGTTGACTGCGACTATCCTTGGATTCATAGCGCCGAAGACATTAAGCCAGCATTACCGCGAACAACTGTAACGTACGACCGAAAGCAAGTTTAGCTATCGCTAATGATAGCCTTACTATCACTTCTGATATAAAAAAGCCAGCAGTCGTTTGCAGTAGGATGGCAATCCGCAAAGTGCATGTACTGAAAACCTAAGGGCCCTTCGCCAATTTCACTCCAACTCTGAATTCGCGAAGCGCGGCACAGGATTCGCACTAGGGCAACACGGGGAACACAAAAAGAGTTTCGAGCCAGGGGGCAAACAAACGAGTGACCGGCGCCTTAACCTCAGCGCCACGTTTAAAATCTTATCCCCACGCCGACAAGGTGCAGCGAGCAGCGTCCTATACCAGCAGAAGTTCCTGCGAGCTCACCAGGCAGCAACCCGAAGTCCCACCCTTCGGGTTGCTTGTATTTATGGGGAACGTCAAATCGCTTTCCCGCCGGTCAGTAAATCCAAAAAGAAAAAGAAGGTTGTCAGGAATCGACAAGTGCGCGTATTTTTGTGCAGCAGAATTAAATACGAGGTTTCGGACTTTTGCGAAGACGCAAGATTGATGGCTGCCCGATAGCAGGCGCGTGCGCGATCTCTGTGCAGGGCCAAAGCGAACCACAGAGCTGCTGGAGGATCTGCATCCCATCAGCAGCCGCACACTAATGGGGCGGTTGCGTGAGATGGAGCAGGATAATCTGGTTCTGCGGAACAACTACGGCGGATTGCCGCGTCGTGTCGAGTATGAATTAACCGAACGTGGCCGGCGGTTGGTCCCGTTGCTTGAGGCGCTGATGAAAACCGGGCAAGCCCTTGAATGCAACGATTGTCAGGATCGAAAAGACAGCGCCGGATACTATTGCGATTTTTGTCCTGAGCAGAGACCGGGCGTGCAATTTATCGATGAGCTTGAAGTAATAGAATCGCGACCCGAGCCTGCGCCGCGACGAAAGGACGATTCCATAGTTCTCTTGTAGAGTGTCATTGACTGCCTGACGAATCTCTCCTGACGACGTAATGCCCGATTCCATTCCTGCTTCAAAGAATACTTCCTGGCCTTACCTGGCGGCGGCGTTGCTCTCGTTGGTTGGGCTAGGTGACGCGATCTATCTCACAATTCAGGATTTAACCGGGCAGAATTTGCGCTGCACGATTATCTCCGGGTGCGCGGAAGTTCTCGGCAGCAAGTATGCTCACGTCGGCGGCGTTCCCTTAGCTTCACTCGGAGCCTTCGCATACTTTCTCGTTTTCAGTTTAGCGATCCTGGCGCTGTTTGATTACGGATTCGCGAGACCCGCGCTGGCGATCCTTGTCGGCATAATGTTTTTGACAAGTCTTTGGCTGCTGTACCTGCAAGCATTCGTCATTCATCACTTTTGTCAGTATTGTTTGCTTTCCGCGGGAGTAACTATCTTGTTAACAATAATCGTGTTTGCAGCGAGGTTCGCCCAGCGGCGCGCCGCGGCGTCTTGATATCGCTGAAGCCATCTCGCACTTGCCACTTCTAACTTTTCGCTGCTAATCTTGGCGTTCAAACGCCACCCATTTTTGAAAAGGAGTTCAGAGACATGAAGAAGCAGTACGCGATTTCCCTTTTTGTGGCATCGCTTTTGATCGTAACCCTGGCTGCCGTCGTCGGCAGTGGACGCAATGGCGGCGATTTGCCCGCGCCGCCCGCGATTGGCGCGATGATCGATGATTTCAAACTGCCTGACGCTGATGGCGCGCAGCACACCCTGAATTCACTGAAGGGCAAGAATGGCGCGGTCATTATCTTCATCGCAACCCGTTGTCCGGTGTCCAACGGCTACAACGATCGGATGGAGAAACTGGCCCAGGATTATCAGGCCAAAGGCATCAATGTGATTGGCATCAATTCGAACTCGACTGAACCGGCGTCCGAAGTTAAAACGCATGCGGCTGAGAAGCACCTGACGTTCGCGATTCTAAAAGATGACGGGAACAAGATCGCGGATCGATTCGGAGCCAACCACACGCCTGAAGCATACGTGATCAACGCGAGTGGCAAGCTTGTCTATCACGGACGCATCGACAACTCGCAAAAGATCGAAGCAATCACCTCGAACGATTTGCGCGATGCGCTTGATGCGCTGCTGGCCGGGAAGCCGATTCAAAAGACAACTTCCGTGGCCTTTGGCTGCTCGATTAAGCGAGTTTCGGAGTAGATGGTAACGCAAGCTGTTAGCTTGCGTTTTCGATTCGAGCAAGTTAACAACTTGCGCCACACGAAAATGCGTCTGCCTATTTCACTTCTGTTTGCCAGCGTAACGATCGCGGTCTTATTGGCGTCCGTGGCGGTGCTTCCTCAACAACCGAAGGCAGGCACCGCAAGCAATGGCAGCCAACCTGGACCTCTGGTTGTGGATGGGATTAATCGGAAGGATTACGCTACGGACGTCCACGAGATCAATCTCGACGGCCTGAAGAAACTTATTCAGCGCGATCCGAAAGACACCCGGCCGCTGTTGATAAATTTTTGGGCCACGTGGTGCGATCCGTGCCGCGAAGAGTTTCCCGATCTCGTCAGGGTTGATTCGGATTATCGATCGAAGGGCCTGAACTTTGTGGCCGTTAGCCTGGATGACATCTCGGATATTAAGAGCGCCGTGCCAAAGTTTTTGAACGAGATGAAAGCGACGATGGCGGTCGTCTTGCTGAACGTCAACGATCCGGAACCAGCCATTAAAGCCGTAGATGAAAAGTGGGACGGCGAACTGCCGGCAACTTTTCTTTACGACAAGGAAGGCAAAGTAATTTTCA
>QHXH01000537.1 GCA_003222855.1 Acidobacteriota bacterium | reverse complement strand
GCCGGATTAGATTTACCACGAATATAACGGCGAACAAGACATATGTTCCGATAAATAGGGAACCAACAGCGAGAAAGGCGATCCTTCCAAGTATTCGCGATTCATACCCGGTGATGTTGTATCCGGCAAGAAGTTTGAGACAGAAATAGGTGAAGACCGCTATGAAAACCAAACCTGCCACATATGGGTAAGACCCTATGAGCAGCTTAACAATTTCAGCCCGCGTTCGCGGGGCTGGTATGGGTTTGTTTACGATGAACCATTCACGCCCAATCTCGACGAGGATAGTGATGCCGAACACAAGAAACGCAATTAAGACCGGGATGTTGCTGCGCATGAGCGCAGAAACCACGATTGCCAAGAGCATGACCAAGAGTAATAGACCTACCAACCGATTACGCGGATTGCCTGTCATGAAGCCAAGTACAACGGTTGAGTTCGACGCGGCCATGATATCAGCGCCACCGCACCAGGCGAATACTGACCGGTATTTTTTCGCCGGCAGTCGCTCCCAGGCGAGTAGTTAAGAGGAGATGAGACGTAACAGGGCCCACCACGGAATCGACGCTATAGATTCTATTAGCGGTGACGCTGTAAACGTAAGTAGCATAGTGCCAGGGTTGATGCCCACCAGAGCTAAATGTGTTGAAGACGAAGAATCGCCCCTTAACGGTCCATTCCGCGTGTCCAACGCCTTCGCCGTGATTATGGTCCCGTGACGCGAACGACTTGCTTCGCAGCAGTGTGCCTGAAGAGGAACGAAGCTCCACGCGGCTTTCATAAGTCGCGTATCCCCGCGCGCCGACGGGAACGATTAAGGCCCGGATTGTTTTGCGCGGCGATTCGTAAGTCCTTGTTTGGGCCAACGCAACAGCGCTGGTCAACAAGATGGATAGAATCGGGAGCGTTTTGCCGAGCATAAGCTAAGCGTCCAACGATTTGTTATACAGCGCCCAATCGTTCTATTTTAGTATCCTGAAGCCCTTCAACGCTCGGCCTGAAATATCTTGCCTGCGCTTCCCGTCTTCGACGGAGGCGCCTGTGACTGCCTCTTCAACGTATAGCAAAATGAACTCGTTGCGTTTGGCGTCATCCACCAGACGAACGAAACGCTGGAACATTATTGAATCGCTAATGCGATAACCTTTGCTCTCCAGAAATGACGCGGCGCGAGTGACATCTGATTGTGGATTCTGCTTGAGCGCGGCAGGAACATTCGGAATGCCTTCGGAATTTACGATGTATGTTTGCCCGCCAAGAGTAACGGTTTTTGTGACAGGGTAATCATATGTAGCTTTGATGTTGGGCAGATAGCCTTCAAACTGCATCATGTACATACGCTTGATGCGCCCTTGATTATCGGCGTTAACAAAGAAGTACTGCTCCACTTGCGCCCTGTCATACAAGATAAAACTCTGTGAGCCGACGTACTTAAACAACTTATCAAACTTAATGCGGATAGGAGGGAGAGATGTCGAAGTCAGCACCTGACGTTTGACGCGCCGCATCTGGTTAGATTCAGTTTTGGCCGGAGATTGACCGAGGACAGGACTAGACAACAGTAAGCTGGTTGCAAGTGCATAAACGAACAGTAGGGTTTTCCTCATGATTACATTTCTCGCTCTCTGCCCATCAATGCGAGCCGCCGAACGTCCGAATTAACCGGGCGGGAAGAATCATATCAAGCCTCCAATCTTGCGAATGAAAAGCAGGCTGATTCCGCTCCGGTTGAATGACTTGTTCGGCGCGGCTTCGGCAACAATCTTAAGGCTGATTCTCTAACTCTACCCAGTGCGCCAACTCAAAGTAGCCCTTTGCGTAAGTGTCGCAGATTCCGATCATTCGATTGCCTTCTCGTCGTAACTGA
>QHXH01000625.1 GCA_003222855.1 Acidobacteriota bacterium | reverse complement strand
CCCTTTTTATGAGTGGGAATATCCATAGGGCTGTGTGTTCGGATAATCGTGCGCTAAACCGATGCGCTTCCGAGGAGATAGCAGAAGAGGAAAGCTGGTAGTAGAAATTGAGCTATTTCTTTTTGCGTGTCTTACCCATGCGTTCGTTAGGCGCACGCTTGTTAGTTACAGGGCCCGACGTTCCCGGCAGGGGGAGTTTGCCTAGCCCGCGCGCCGTGCGGTCCTGCTGAATTCGTTGAAAGGCTCGGCCGCCTGGCGGTACATTTTCCGAATCTTTGTCTTTTCCCGGTCTTCTCATCGATCGATGTTCTTACCATTTGATGCAGCAACCCCGCCCGATCGAGCACTGAATAAATTCTTAACCTTCAAGCATCCCACGATCCACTCTATCAGCACATCCAACAGGAGCCACGTCGCAAGAAGAGCCATGCATTCGAGACTGAAACTGTGAAACTTGTAGAACATCTCCGTAATGACGAGCGCAGGCATGAAGCCAAGTAGTCGTCGTCCATACGCAGGTTGAGCACGTAAGGCGCGCAGAATATCGATCATAGGAAAATCCTCCTTACAATGGGGCGCTAGATGCCCCCGTCTATCAAAACGCCGCTTGGAAGTCAATCCAAATTGCATCATCAGCGTTTGCGAAGTCGTGAATCACACTTTCCCGTAGCTGATCGCGTAGCGCGACGCCACGAAGAATAAGTGAATTTAGGGCACCCGGAAAATCTTTCCTGTGTATGGATCTTTCACAGCGGACCCGGGGGCAAAATTGCTGATATCGATGTAGTTTCCCTCCGGTGAATAAGGACTTATGACCATGCCTTTCCGGCTTGGGACGGGAATTCCGTAGGGCATATCTCCTCTTGCCTTTTCCGCAGGCGCGGCCGAAGCCGGCAGCACAGTGCGAGTAATCTCTTCCTTAGCAGGCTTTGGTGATTCTTCGGGGGCACTCGGCCCCGTCTCGACGACATTTGATTCTTGGGAACCCGCTTGCCGAAAGCCCCGCGTCTTCCGGGTTGGTCGGGGCGTAGGCTGAGGCTGGAAAGCCTTCGAGATTGATTGGCCAAGTTTTTTGAAAAAGTCTCCTACCGGATCGGCGTTTGCCCGGTGTCCGCTCAAGAAGAAGAGCGCCACGGCGAGGAAGTAAATCCAGCGGGGAGAGACGAAGCGGTTCATTGAGTTGTCGGCATTCAATGTGAAGCCGTGAGTGTCCGCCAGAGTGGGTGCCTAAGAGAAGAAAATTCTTTCTGCGCCGCGTGTTTAAGTGACGCTCGGTTGAGCGCTCGCCGAACCATTCAATTGCTATGCCCAGTTACCGGCGGCGCCTATCAAAACGGATAATGCAACCGTAGCAGCTGTGGTATATCGCCAGGCCACACAACAAATATTTCGGTGTAATCGTCGTCAGGAATGCTGATGGGCGTCGTGATCCCGAGCGCTTTCATCAAATCGGGAATCGTGTTGCCATGGCCGACGACCAGCGCGTTTCCGTTTAATACGCGTAATTTTGCAACCAGTGCGGGAACATCATTTGCTGGAAGCACTATAGGACTAAGGTGCGCCGCTCTCGCTGTCGGCGCCGCAGTTTCCTGCGTGCGCTTGAACTCGGAAACGAACACAGCCGTAATCTGCGAATCCTTCAGAATACGCGCTAGCGCGTCCGCGCGTTTCTGACCGGCGACGGACAAGTCAGGATTATCACCGCCAGTCGTCGCTTTCTCCGCATGACGAACGACAAAAATAAGCGGCGCGGCGTCGCCGGCCGCTACCAGCAACAGGTAAATCAAAAGGATTGACGCGAGACGTTTCATTTCAACCGTAACGCAGAAAACCTAGCTCGAATCCTTACAACTCTCGAATGAAGATCAACCTCAGAACACAGGTAGCCGGACGGCAGCTCGGTAGATGGTCAAAACCGTCGACGCAGGCGTTGTCATGCCGAACCGTCGCGAAGGCAAAGGCCGATCACTTGCCTGGCGCTCCGAAGCTTGGCGAAGGCGAGGCCCTTTTTTTTAGGTCGATAACGATGACGTGCGCTTGCGTTTTGCCGATGTTTTCGACCGCATGGGTAACCGGTTCGCGCCAGATCGTATCGCCGGTCGCAGCTGTTCTCTCTTCCGTATGACCATCGGGATAACTGAACTTGAGCGTAGCGCCGTTCAACACATAAACCACGCCTGCCGGATGCGAATGCTGCGGCTCTTTGTCGCCCGGCTCGGGCCTAAACTCGAGCACGCGCACTTTTTCATTTTCGAGCAGCACTTTGTAGAACTGTGGCGACGTTTTCACCGGGTCCTGCCCAAAAGCGGAAGCAGCTATGCAAATGGCTGACAACAGTGGAATCAGAATGATCGTTTTCATCGGTTGGCAGGAGTATACTCGCGCCATGCACCACGTGCTAAACTCGTCGCGGCGTGAAAACGAACCGAATTGAAGCGTTCAGCGACGGCGTGATGGCCATTCTCATTACGATTATGGTTTTGGAGTTGAAGGCGCCGCACGATCCAACGCCCGCTTCGCTGGCACGAATGTGGCCGACGTTTTTTGCTTAT
>QHXH01000624.1 GCA_003222855.1 Acidobacteriota bacterium | reverse complement strand
CGCCGGGAGGCAGGGAGAATTCATTTAAATGCTCAGTTATTTGACACGCGCACGAACGCTCGCGTGTGGGCGGAGGATTACGATCGAAACGTGGGCGACGTGTTCACGCTCCAAAGTGAGATCGCGCAAAAGATCGCACGCAAACTCGGAGCCGGGGTTTCATCCGCCGAGAAAAATGCCATCCAAGAACCGCCGACCACAGATCTCATAGCCTACGATGCGTACCTGCGAGCCAAAGACCTAATTAACGACATCTCCTTTAGTACGCGACAACGGGAAGATCTGTTCGAAGCCGTGCGCCTTCTTGACCAGGCAGTGGCGCGTGACCCTTCGTTTTTCGACGCCTATTGCCAATTAGCGGGAGCGCATGACCGAATCTATTTCGGCGGGTCCGACCATACTGATGCGCGCCTGAAATTGTCTGACACAGTAATTCAGTCGATTCGCCGGCTGCGCCCCGAATCGGGAGAGACCCATTTGGCCGTTGCTCAACATTATTATTGGGCGTATGCAGATTATGACCGCGCGAATCAGGAGCTGGCGCTCGCACGCCAAACGTTGCCGAACGAGTCGCGGATTCCACTTTTGACTGCCTACATTGACCGGCGTCAGGGTCGCTGGGAGAAATCGCTCGAGGAAATGAAGCATGCATTGGAGCTGAATCCGCGCGATTTTTCGATACTCCAGCAAATCTCACTTACTTACGAGGCGTTGGGCCGTTACAAAGAGATGGGCGCGACGCTTGATCGCGTGCTGGCGATCGCTTCAAAAGATATTCCCAGCCGGGTACGCCGCGCATGGGTTGACTTCGAGGAGCGCGCAGACCCTAAACCTCTTCACACCGCCATCGACACAATTCTGGCAGAGGACGCGAATGCAGCGCCTGTGCTTGTTAACCAATGGCTTTTCCTCGCCTTACTCGAACGCGACCCCGTTGCAGCGGAGCGTGCATTGTCCATCATGAGTGGCGGTGGATGCTTTGACGAAAACATTCCGTTCCCAAACGGTTGGTGCGAGGGTCTTGTGGCTTGGTTCCGCGGCGATCAGTCGGCATCTCGCGCAGCCTTGAACAACGCGCGAGAAGAACTTGGTCAAACGGTACGGAACCAACCGGATTATGCGGCCGCACTATGCGCCCTCGGTGTCATTGATGCCGTACTGGGGAATAAGGAGGATGCGATTCGCCAAGGCGAACGCGCGGTCGAGTTGTCACCAGTTAGCAAGAATGCCATCGAGGGTGCAACGCTGGTCCGATATCTGGCCGTCACTTACGCATGGGCTGGTGAGAAAGATCGCGCGATTGATCGATTGACTGAGGCGACCCACCTGCCGGGCAGTCACATCAGCTACGGCTATTTGCGCCTCCATCCACTTTGGGACCCATTACGAGGCGATCCACGCTTTGAGGCAATCGTCGATTCACTTGCTGCAAAGTAACGCATCTGGGGCGCGGTGACCAACGCATCGGCGAAGTTTCGCAAGCGCTCATTCTGTCAAGGACACTCGGCGAGGAACTGCCGCAGGCTCAACAGCTGCCGCAGCGCGGTAACGGCCAACTTCGACCCAAGCTGCTCGAAATCGACAGGACACGGCTTTTGATTTGGGATTGACAGTCATCCAAACCGCTGATAAACGCAGGGTTATGAAATCAATCCAAACCAAACCCAACGTACGTGTAATCGCAGCTATGCTAGTAACTGTGGCTGTTATCGGTCTCAGCGTATTGGCGATGCATGTGCCCACACAAACCCAAAACCCAGTAACATTGAAAAGCATTCAAACCGATAAGACCACGGTGTTCTACGCGGAAGCCAAGCCTTGCAATATGTGGTTTGTGGAGATGGTACTGGCAGACAGCGACGGTAAGGCGGCCACTGAAAATTTGAAAGCAGTCGCCGCGACACTCTAAGCGTCCTGGTTAGCCGGGGAATAGCGGTGCCAGTCCCGATGTTCTCGGGGGCCGGCGGTGTTGGGTACTGACCTGCCAGCGCGCTTCGAACCGCTGTTCTTCGCAGTAAGCCGAGATGCTCGCTTGCGTCCGGTGATCGCCGTACCCAAAACGATGGACGGCCCAGCGGTCCATCCTACCTTATGGCATGGTGTCGAAGGCGATTTACGCGGCGTGGTTTGGAATTCATTTCTTTTTAGTAACAGCAGTTTGCCTGGCGGGCATATTCTCGCTGATAGCGAAAAGCTCTACGATCTTACCTTCAGCTTGCGAGAAGTCCGCGCGCGAAGCCGAACTGATCGTCAGTTGGCTGCTGGCAAAGCAGGCTGTGGCCTCGAATCCGATCCGGCAAGGCATCGCAACGTATTTACATGCCGCTGGTATCCAAGCGGGCTACAGCTTTTTTGCTCCCAACGTTCCCAGTCAGCACAGATTAACCTTAGAGCTGTTTTATGACGACGGACGGGTAGA
>QHXH01000623.1 GCA_003222855.1 Acidobacteriota bacterium | reverse complement strand
GCGACGAGGTCGCCAGCAAGCTGAAAGCGGCGCTTCCGATAAATCTCCCACCAGCGGTTCAATTCTCGAGCTTCGGCTTTGATCCCAAAGAAGCTTGTTCTGAAGCGCCGCTTTCAGCTTGCTGGCGACCTCGTCGCGATCACGTCCCCGAACGAGACAAAACACTCTAGCGTTCGTTTGCTCCAACAGCTCGTGAAGCAGGAAAGCGCCGAGGAAACCAGTAGCGCCCGTAAGCAATATGTTCTCTGGAACTGAAGCCGCGGCCGCAGCATCGGGGCCCGGATAAACATCCTGGTCCAGGACCGCTTCTGCTTTCAGGTCGACTACACTCGATGGTTCAAAATTTGCGCCCTCAGCTCCTGAGCGGGTTAACTCTATGGCATGAGCCATGCCGGCAATAGTCGGAGACTCCAAAATCACACGCATCGGCAGATTGACATGCAAGATCGTCTGAACTCTGATTAGAATTCTAGTGATAAGCAGCGAATGACCACCAAGTTTGAAGAAGTCGTCGTAGATGCCAACCCGTTCCACGCGCAATAACTCCGACCAGATCTCTGCCAGCACCTTTTCCGCTTCCGTGCGCGGCGCCACATACCGCTCGGCCAACTCGGGACGTGAGTTCTCTGTTTGTAGCAGTGCCCGGCGATCTAACTTCCCACTAGGAGTCAGGGGCAACTCTTCCAGCATGATGAAATGGCTGGGTATCATGTACTCCGGCAGTTTTCCCTTCAAAGTAGCGTGCATTTCTTGCGCGAGCATGCCGGCATATCTCCCACCAATCGGATCGTTTGCGTAGTCGCTCCAGGATTTATGGGCGACCTCGGGGGCGGGGAACCATCGCGCTGTCCCTTCTAAATTCGCCAAATCACGCCGCCTCAGAATGAAGTCGTAGCGGCCGTCTTTATCATGGCGCGCCCAACTCAGGAGCACTGAGTAAGGCAAGTCAGTGTTCAATTGCCATAAGTCTTGAGGATCTATGCCGCTAATATCGTTGTCGGAAATAGACTGTGTGAACTCGCCCGCCGCCATAGCGCCGTCCATTACGGCAAGCGCCTTGGCAGTTTGAACCTCGGTTGATAAACGCGCATTATCGACATCGGTGAACGCAACTATCTCAGGCTCTTCCCGGATCAGACGCTCACGCAAATCAGCCAAACTGACCCGCTCCTCCCGCCAGTCGGTCCAGTTAAACTCTTCGGTCTCGGGCGCCTTCGCCTTCACGTGAATGACCACCTGGTATCGGAACCGGGTCAATTCGTTGTGATAGCGACCGCGCTTAGGCGCGATCTCTACTCTGGAGATACGCGTCAGGTGCTCTTTAAGAGCAAAGAAGAACCTTGGGTCAATCACAAGCTCTTCTTCCTCATTCATCCGTTTTTGCACTCGCCGCCGCAATTCGTCGAGCGTCAGAGAAGATGGCGCACGATTCAATTCTATCGATGTATTCGCCGCTTCCAACAATGGCATGCTTCGCACGTCTCCAATATAGATAAAACCCTCTTCGTCTAGCGCGTTTACAGCCTTCTCTAGCACTCGCACCAAATATTCAATCCCGGGAAAATATTGAACCACCGAATTCAGGATGATTCCGTCAAAGCCCTTCAAGCCTTCAAAATCATCCGCCTCTTTGCAAAACAGAGCACTGGTCGAGAGCTGCGGCAAGTGCTCGCTCACCTCTCGGCGAAGTTGATGCAAAGATATTTCCGAAATGTCAGTACCGACGTATGCCTCGCACTTTGGCGCGATTGGGAAGAATAACAGGCCGCTCCCGCAACCGATCTCGAGCACCCGATTCGGACTGAGCGAAAGAATGTCGGCGACAGTTGAGTCAACCCACTCCCGCATTTCAGATTCCGGTATAGGCAAACCGGTGTAACTGCTGTTCCAACCTATGATGTTGAATGTCGGATCCTGATTTATGGGTGTCTCTTGATAGGTTTGATCCCAGACCGTTCGCCATTGGGTAATCTGCTCGGTCTGTAACTCTACGCCCAGAGACCTCGCCCGCGTGGTGGTTGATAGTGTTTCGGGAACGACGTAAGCAACCAGCTGTTGCTCGTCATCGCTGTTCTGTTTGGCCACCACCACGCATTCTCTGACTTCCGATTGGTCTCGCAGGGCCGCTTCCACTTCTGCCAATTCCACCCGCTTCCCTCTTACCTTCACCTGGTGATCTCGGCGGCCCATGTACTGGATACTGCCGTCGGGTAGGTATCGTGCGAAATCTCCGGTCCGGTAAAGCCGCCCGCCGTCACCATCAAATGGGTCCGGTAAAAAGCTTTCAGCTGTCTGCGCAGCTTGCTCTAAATAACCTCTGGCTAACCCATCGCCGGCTACATAGAGTTCCGCAGTAACCCCGATGGGCGTCGGCTGCATCTCTCGATCCAAAAGATAGACCCGCGAGTTCCAAATCGATTTACCGATTGGCACACCTGTCAGTGAATGGTCCTCTGTTACTTCGTGAAAGGTAACGTCGGCGCTCACCTCTGTAGAGCCATACAGGTTAACCAGTAAAGCGTGCGGCAGGTCAGAGCGGAAGCGATTGACTAAATCCAAAGGCATTGCCTCTCCGCTACAAATCCAGTGCCTGAGTTTGGCGAGCCGCTGCGATAAGTCATTTTGTGTTTCGAGAATGACTCTCAGCAGCGACGGAACCATCACTATTCGG
>QHXH01000622.1 GCA_003222855.1 Acidobacteriota bacterium | reverse complement strand
TTGATTTCGAGGTCAGCAACTTCCTTTCGACAACCAGTGTTTCCAGTCGCTTCAGCTCGTCGTTCGTCAAATTGTATTCCTGGTGAACGGGCTTCTTGCGTCTGCTGGATTCGTCGTACGTGAGCACACCGTTCTTCACGCTCACGGTCTTTGTGATCGAATAGGTGTCGCGGCTGTGCTCAGTACGAACTTCCGAGATGGCGATGTAAAGCTCCGATCGCTCTAATTGAACTGCCGTGGCCCTTGGCGAGCCAACGCATGCCGCCAGGAAAACGATCACTGCGGTTGCTGCCGTCTTGCTGGAGCGATGCCACGTTCTCATAAAGGATTGAAGCCACTCAACGGATTGCCGAAGGAGGCATCTGTCTTGTAGGCGCCTGCGATCCCACTGCCCATCCTGATCGCCGATGATCTGCGCCGGAACGACGATGCGGAGCGTGCCCATGTTGTTCTGCTTACCCCCGTATCGACGATAAGAGTTGTGATCCGTCGCTGACTTGCTGCTTGAGATCCAGCTTTCTGTCAAGCGAAGCTCATGGGCATTTTGTTTCGCCCTTAAGCTTACCGTCCTTTACCCTAGCCACGCACTTATTGGCGCAATCCTTAGTGAGATAGTCCAATAGATCCTTATCTTTGTAGATGGCTTCTTTTTTCGGCGGACGCCCGGCAGCTTCGCCTTTTGGCGATTCGAGCCAGATGCCGTAGTGCGCATCGAACTCCGGGTCGGCCTCGAGGCAATAGTTGTTACAAGCGAATCGCTGAGCGTCCTCGGCCGTTTTCGTTGGGCCCCCGGTGTAAGTCTTGCCTTCATAAGTGACCTCGCCGGTGCACTTCTCTTCCGACGGCGAAGAAGATCGGCACGCGATCACCACGCTTAACAACAGCAGCCCAGCGACCAACGAGCCGCTAAGCTTGACTAATAATTCTCGCGGAGAAATTGTATTTCGTGTCCTCATCTTTGCCGTCTCCTTAAACGTCGGAAAATGAACAGTAGAACGCGGAAGTTTCCAAAGTATTGCCGGCCTCGTTTACCCGAACAGATCGTAAGCCGCCACCTGCTTCTTGCTCCGCACATCGATCACGTAACGATGTCCAAGGTGCGGCCCGGCCCATCTGTCATAGCTCAAGGTGAAGTTGTTCACCCATTTCAAAGAGTCGATGGGACGCGTAACTTCTTCCAACTCCGGCTCGCCGCGAATCTCATAAATTCTGGCGGGTCCAGTGTAGTCGTCAAAATAAACGCGGTGCGCACAGCGTTCATGCTCGTCTTTACTCTTAAGCGGCACACAGAGAAGATATGCGGTATGTTTTCTGTCGCGAGTGAAAACCTGCGACACGGTCCAACCTGGCACAGGTTCCATCGCGAGGTCTGGATTGGCCTTGACTTCAACCACTGACAGAATGTTGGCCAACTCTTTATTCACTTCTGCCCGCACCTGAGTGGTCGAGCTGCTGACACCCGACCCTGTGAAGCTGCATACGATGAGCGCTATGGCAGGAAAAAGAATTCGTTGATCAGAAAGTTTTCCATGGTGACTGAACATTTCGAAACGTCTCCTTCTAGTGAAGAAACCTTGCCACGGGTTAATGCCAAGCCAACGCTTTTATAAGCCAACCAAAGAAAAGTATCCAGGAAATCGCGAGCAGGAGCACCAGGATGCCGTTGAGCACGATTCCCAAAATGGCGAAGCGTCTTTTGCGCTCCTTTTGAAACCCGCCCGCAATGCCTATCACCAGACCTACAAAGTGAATGATCGGTCCACCAAGCCCGCCAAACATGATGACGATGAGGAAGATTTCATCGTCCTTTTGATTGTCAATTCGGCCATAGCCTACAGCCGGGATCGCAAGTAGAAGGAGCAAAAGCAACGGAAAGGCAAGCGCGATCAGGAAAGAAGCGATCCCCAGCTTCGAATGTGACGGGAGAGCAAGAGATGAATGCGGCCATGCCATGATCGGCTTATTTCAACGTGACGTTCAATGTATAGCTGTTGACTCGCTTGGCTGTCTCCGTGGTGCTTACGTAGATGCGGTACTCACCATTTTCTTTAAGCTTCACTGTCCATCCATACCAGAAGTCCTCATCCGCATCGGTTGGTATGACCGACTTCCGATCAATGCCTAAGATGTCATTGATGATGACGTTTCCCCGGCTTGGACTTAACTTCAGCGTGAGCGATTGTCCCGCCTGGGCGTGCAGCGAGTAGCCCTTTTTTTCAGGGTTGCAATTCTCCGCTTCAGCTTTGCATCGCAGCAGCAACGTACCCTGCAACACAGTCGTAGTCCGGTCAGGCGGAAACTGGATGGCTTCCAGTTTGTCCCTGGCGCTTTGGGCAGTGACCGACGGAGAAAGAACCGCAGTGAAACTTAAGAAAACTAAAGCCAGGATTCGAGCATGTCGTTTGGTCATCATCAACAAACCTCCTTCGCTAGT
>QHXH01000621.1 GCA_003222855.1 Acidobacteriota bacterium | reverse complement strand
CGAGTGGTGCCTGGAGCATGCCGGCCTCGAGCCCGAGGCGCTCGACGCCGTGGTCTTCTATGAACGACCGATGTTGAAGTTCGATCGGATTCTCACCTGCGCCTTGCGAGCTTTCCCTCACTCATGGCGCACGTTTCCGAAAGCGATGAAGAACACGCTCGGCGAGAAGGTTTGGATGCGCGGCATCATCTCGTCACGATTGGGTATCCCCGGAAAAAAGGTTCTATTCACTGAGCACCATCAATCGCATGCGGCGGCGACATTCCTAACCGCGCCGACAAGCCGGGCGGCAATCCTGACAGCCGATGGCGTGGGTGAATGGGCGACACTTTCGATCGGACGGGGTGAACAGAATTCAAATGGAAGCACCGAGATTAGCCTGCTGCGCGAAATCAGGTTTCCACATTCGCTGGGAATGCTCTACTCAACCTTCACCGCGTATCTCGGCTTCAGGGTGAACGAGGACGAGTACAAGGTTATGGGACTCGCCGGTTATGGCCGACCGACAATGGTTGACAAGGTTCGTCAGGTGATTCGCCGCACTTCAGATGGCGCGTTCTCGCTTGATCTTGATTACTTCGAATACCCCCCTATATGCCGATCGATTTGAAAACTGCGGACGGGGCGCGCTGGGCCGATTGCGCGGCCAGCATTCAACAGGTTTTGGGAGACACATTGGTAGAGATGGCCCAGGCACTGCATCAGGAGACCGCGCTTCCTGATCTATGTTTGGGAGGCGGCGTAGCGCTGAACGGTGTAGCCAACGCACGCATCCTTGCCGAGTCTGGTTTCGAGCGCCTCTTTATTCCGCCGGCGCCCGGCGATGCCGGCTGCGCGTTGGGCGCGGCGCTTTATGCTGATCGGATCTATTTCGGCAATCCGCAT
>QHXH01000620.1:2503-5689 GCA_003222855.1 Acidobacteriota bacterium | reverse complement strand
GTCGCCCTGGACGTCTATCGCGCCAGCAGGCGGTCCGAGCTTGGCAATCTCCGCAAAAAAGTCCTGCTGCGCCGATGGCGGGAAATTCATGCGCGCCTGCGGGCTCAGACGCGAGGCAAAGAAGTTTGCATCACGCTGAACAGCGATGTGCTGGATGGCGTCCCTGGCGAATTGTTTTCCTTCCCTGGCCATCTCCTGTTTGTTCGAGGAGAGCCACCAAAAACCAGCGCCAACCAATCCGAGCACAATGATGAGGATAACAATGACTTGCCCGGATGATTTCGAACGAGAATTCATTTTCAATTTCTTCATAATTAATTAGTAGCCGAACCCGAGGCCCTTGATCACTTCGCCATTTCGAATGAGAACAGCATGTTGTTGTTTGCCCGTGTAACCGCCGAAGCGATTCCGGGCGTCCACTGTGAAATTGACCAGATAACCATAGAGGTGTTCGCCGTTCCTGCCCAGATCGGCTGGTTTGGGTTCCCCATTCCATTCAATGCATCACTATCTCCTTGTAATTGGCCGGATATGCTCCGTACTGCGCCATGTCCGCTTGTGTTTCTGCAATTGCTTGCAGCGCCAGCGTAACGCCCATGGTAAACGCGAGAATGAACGGCCGGGCCGTTTTCATGGAAGCTATTCTGTGCCGTCAGAATTTCTTGTCCAGCCTAATGCGAGCCAGTCGATTCCTTCGTAAGCCGCTAGGAGGGCCATGGAACATTGTCACGCTGCTTTTCTTTTGAGCGCGGCTCCGTTATGCATCCAAACATGGGCAAGCATCGGGTTCTGCTAACGATAACCGTTTGCTTCGTCGTTGCGCTCATTGCGGCATCGGCCAAAGAGAGTCCCATACCCGTCGCCTCGGAAACCCAACAAAATGTACAGGCGCTCGATCCCGCCGCTGCCACGCAAGCGTGGTTGGGTACCGTGCCAAGAGACGAGCGAGAAAAATCAGACGCCTATTTCGAGGGCGGTTACTGGCTGATTCTGTGGAATTTTCTTCTGGCTGCAGCGATCTCGATTCTTCTGCTGGCTTCCCGAATCTCGACGCGGCTGCGCGATTTTTCGCAACGACTAACCAAGTTCAAAACACTCCAAGTAACCTGCTACGCGCTGCCGTATCTGCTGACTGTTTACGTATTAAGCTTCCCTCTGAATCTGTACGAAAGCTTTCTTCGCGAACATCAGTACGGCTTTGCGACCCAGAGTTTTCTGCCGTGGTTTCGGGAGCAGTTGATCGGTCTCGGCATCGCAATCATCGGCGCCACGATATTGTTGGTTGTGCTGTACGCCGCTTTCCGACGAGCACCACAGACGTGGTGGATCTGGGGAACAGTCGTGGCGGTCATTTTCTCGTTCGTCCTAGTCTTTATCGCACCGGTGTTCATCGAGCCGCTTTTTAATACCTATAGACCGCTGACGAAGCCGGAGATTAGCGATCCGATTCTCGCCATGGCGCGAGCGAATCAAATTCCTGTAAAACAAGTTTTCGAAATGGACGCTTCGCGTCAGACCACGCGCGTGAGTGCGAATGTCGCGGGAATGCTCGGCACCACACGCATCGCGCTCAATGACAATCTACTCAAGCAATGCACGCTCCCTGAAATCCGCGAAGTGATGGCGCACGAGATGGGCCATTACGTTTTAAACCACGGCGCAAAACTGCTGACTTATTTTGGAATTTTCATCCTAATCGGATTCGCGCTTACTCGTAAGCTCTTCGATGCAGCTGTCAGGCGCTGGGGCGAAAAATGGGGCGTCCGGGGCATTGCCGATTCGGCCGGGCTTCCATTGCTCGTCCTGGTATTCAGCACGCTGGTTTTCGTCGCCACCCCGTTTCTCAACACGGTCGTACGCGTCACAGAACGCGAAGCAGACGCTTTTGGAATCAATACTTCCCGGGAACCGGATGGCATGGCGAAAGTGGCGCTCAAACTCGGCGCTTATCGCAAACTCGATCCGACGCCGTTGGAGGAATTTATCTTTTTCGATCATCCCAGCGGTCGCGCACGAATTCGCATGGCCATGGATTGGAAAGCGGCGCATTTGCCGGCTGGCGAATCGGCAAAGCCGTAGTCGTTTGCCAACGCGCCCGAATGTCCGTTCACCAAGTCGCTTAATTCGACAGTCAGCCCAGATTGTGTCCACAGTGTGGACAATACCCCGTTTCGCGCGGTTTTTGAGAAGGCGCAGCAGCGGTGGGAACAGATCGGCCTTTCCGGATAAGCACTAAATTGCGAATGTATATCAGCGAATTAGGCAAGTAAGCCAAGATGCCGACCGGGTCCCGTCTGAAAATGAAATACAAACACATGATCATGCTGCCGGCGATGCTCCAATACCAAAACGAGACCGGGATCACGCTTTCGCCCTGCCGCTCGGAGGCAAGCCATTGGACAAAAAAACGCATCGAGAAAAAAACGTTCCCGATGAAACCAAGAATCATGATATAACTCCAGTCCAGACCGAGGAACCGGTATTCTTTCCCGATCCACGTGATAGCGATGAGTGCGAGCATATTCATAGGCAATTTACTGATTCGGCGATTTCGTATCGGATTTGTCGCGATTTCATCCAGCGCACCGCAAGCAAGTCGCGGAACGATTTGAACAAGCGATTCCAGACGCCGTAGTGACTGGTGCCCGACAATCGCGGATTTGTCGAGACTGGGATTTCAACGACGCGGAAGGCTTCCATCTTGATCAAGGTGGGAAGAAAGCGGTGCGCGCCGTTGAAAAATTTCACGCGAGCAATGCATTCGCGTTTGAATACGCGGTACGTGCAGCCGGCGTCGCTGATGTTTTCACCGGAGAGTTTGTTGCGCACCCAATTGGCGATGCGCGATGAGGCGATGCGCAGCCAGTTGTCGCCTTTGCCTCGTGTTGCAGCGCGCGTCCCGCAAACGCAGTCCGCATTTTCGAGCGCCTCCAGCATTGCCGGCAAATCTTTCGGGTCGTTTTGCAGGTCGGCATCCAGCGTCGCAATGTAACGCCCACGCGATGCCTGCATCCCTGCCCAGCTCGCAGCCGATTCGCCGCAATTGAATTTGAAACGCTGGATGCGCAATCGAGGGTCGGTTGCGGCAAGCTGTCTCAAGACGTCCCAGGAGTCGTCCGTGCTGCAATCGTCCGTGATCACAACTTCATACTCCAACGCGAGCGGGTCGAGCACTGCATGAATTGT
>QHXH01000620.1:0-2453 GCA_003222855.1 Acidobacteriota bacterium | reverse complement strand
CACGGCGTCGCAAACATGATCGACGTCCTCGAGGGGCAATTCTCCGTAAATCGGCAGCGAGAGAATTTCTTTCACCACGGCTTCGGTCTCAGAGAGCTTCGGCAAATCTGGATAAAGTTTGGTGACCGCCGGCTGCTGGTGATTCGCCACCGGATAATGGATACCGGTGCCGATTCCTTTGCTTTGCAAGTGCTTTGCCAGTTCATCGCGTCGCTCAGTGCGGATGACGTACATGTGGTAAACGGCATAAGCCCATTCTTTCTCCGGAGGCGTCTTCACGATACCACCAAGACGTTCGGTGTAACGAGCTGCAACGTCTCGCCGATGCTCATTTAACTCGTCGATATTGCGCAACTCCACGCGCCCAATCGCGGCCTGGATTTCGTTGAAGCGAAGATTGTAGCCAACAACTTCGTGGATGTATTTAGATTTGCGTCCGTGATTGCGCAGCATGCGCAGATCGTCTGCCAGCGCAGTGTCATTGGTCGTGATGCAGCCGCCGTCACCCATCACGGTGAGATTTTTCGAAGGGAAAAATGAAAATGCGCCGGCCACACCCATCGAGCCGACGCGCTTGTCCTTGAATCGCGCCCCGTGCGCTTGAGCGCAGTCTTCGATCACCCACAGGTCATGCTTGCGCGCAATTTCCAAAACCCGATCGAGATTTGCTGGATGCCCGTAAAGATGCACCGGGAGGATACCCACGGTTCGCGGTGTAATTGACGCCTCCAGTAATTCGACATCGAGGCAATAGGTTTCATCGATGTCGATGAACACAGGTTTCGCGCCAAAGTTGAGCATCGGTTCGATCGAGGGAAATGCCGTATGCGACGGCACCAGAATCTCGTCGCCTGCTTTCAAGCCCATTGCGCGATGAAGCAGAAATCCGCCCGCCGTCCACGAGGAACAAAGCACCGCGTGTTCTGTGCCGATGTAATTGGCGAGCTCCGCTTGGAAGGCTTCGCATTCTTTCCCAAGGATGTACGAGCCGGAGCTGAGAGCGCGCAACGCAGCTTCACGAACTTCGTCGTCCAAGAAAACACGGGAAAGCGGGATTGTCTTCATCTCTCCGAGCGCCGCGATTTACTTGGAAATGTCGATCCACTTCTCAGTTTGCGCGGACTCCAGTGCAGCTTCCACTGCACGTACAGCATGGAACCCCGCCCATCCATCGGCAAGGGGCGGCGTTCGTTTCTCGATCGAATCAACGAAAGCCGCCAGTTCGGCGCGCAGCGGTTCTTCCGGCGGAAATTCGAGTTGGTGCACCGCGCCTTCCTCCGCTTTTATCGTACCGCCATCGGCGACGTGCCGGTTTTCGAACGTCCTGATCTTGTACTGCGCCACATTGTAATCACACACCGCGGAAGAATCGGTTCCCACAATGGTTACTTCGCGCAACTTGCCCGGGGCATTGTATCCGGCTTCTACCGTCGCGAGTATCGGGGAACCTTTGCCTCGATCGTATTCCAAAACAATTAACGATTCATCGTCCAAACCCCGGCCGAAAAAATCGCGCAGCACCGCTTGAACACGGCGCGGCGGCGTTCCGAGGAGGAAGTTGAACAGATCGATAAAGTGAATGCTGTCGGCAAAAGTCACGCCCGTATCGCGACGGGGACGCTTGAAGCCGCTGAATTTTGCCCGCAACATCTTCAGCTGGCCAAATCGTCCCGCGGCAATCGCATCGCGCATCCACAACGATGCCGGGTCGAACCGGAAAATATGGCCAACCTGCAAAATCAATCCGCGCGTCCCCGCGAGCTCTGTCAGCTCCTTTGCTTCGCTCGAAACCAACGTGATCGGTTTTTCCACGAACACGTCTTTCCCCATGCCCAGCAATTCGCGGCACGTTTCGAAGTGCGCCGGCGCCGGCGTGACGACCACCGCAGCGTCAATCTTTGGAAAAAGTGAGCGTGCATCCGTGCTGCGACGACTTTCCGAAATGTTCGCCGAACTCAGCTGTTGCTCGTGATCATCGGCGACAAAGAGTTCGATCGGCATCGACTTGAGCACGCGCAAGTGGTTCGCGCCCCAGCGCCCGATACCGATGAGAAGAATCCGTTTCATCTGTCCTTCAGCTCAAACTGCGAAACACTAACCCCGTAGCTACGATCGGGTTTTCAATTGAGCAATCAACGTTTCGGCGATAGTCGCGGGCGTGTCGGCGATTGCGATTCCCGCAGCCTTTAGCGCTTCAATTTTTCCCGCCGCAGTCCCCTTCCCTCCGGAAACGATAGCGCCGGCGTGACCCATGCGTCGTCCCGGTGGGGCAGTCATGCCTGCGATAAAAGCTGCTACGGGTTTTTTGCAATTCGTTTTGATCCATGCGGCGGCTTCTTCTTCTGCCGACCCGCCGATTTCGCCAATTAGTATCATCGCATCCGTCCGGGGATCTTCGTTGAACAGTTTCACGCAGTCGAGATGCGACAAACCGTGAATGGGGTCGCCGCCGA
>QHXH01000207.1:21001-21232 GCA_003222855.1 Acidobacteriota bacterium | reverse complement strand
GGCATTCACATTATTGCTGTCCAGTCCGATGACATTCCAGGTCGTGGGCGTAATCGTTAGACCGGCATATGCGGTTTGTACTCCCCACACCCCAAAGAGCAACGCGAGCATCCACGCTCGCGTCGTAAGTGTTCTCAACTTAAAGCGATTGTTATTGGTGAAGAACTTCATCCGCATTTACAAACTCAGCATGATCGTTCCCATTGTGGTTAGAGTTTCTTAAATGTCCGT
>QHXH01000207.1:14593-20821 GCA_003222855.1 Acidobacteriota bacterium | reverse complement strand
GACGGTTGAAAAAGGAAGCGCGTCTCAAACGCCCAATCGATTCTCCGCGTCAGGAGGTATTGCGCGCGAGCCTGAGTAAGAAACGACAGGGACGAGACGTAAGGAAGTTCCGGCTGCCCGTTGGCGCTGAACCGCAACGCGAAATGGCCATAGAGCTCGAGCCGCTTCGTCAATTGATCGTAGCCGTCAGTAGAAAGGGAATCCAGCCGATCGCGAGTCGCGGTTATGCCCGTTCCGTTTTGGATCGTCGATCGGTGCGTGTAGCTGAAAAGCAGCCCCATGCGATCCGATTCAACCGGACGAATAGCCAGCGCGGCCATCCCTTCCATCGATTGATTCGATTTTCCCTGGACCGCACCGCGTGAGAATTGAAAGCGCGACAGCGCAGTTACGCCTTCGCGCAACTTGCCTGCGGCTGCCACCGCAAACAGTTGCCCAACGCCGCCCCGATCTCGATATTCGTAACGCGCTGAGGCGCGGAAATCTGAACTGGGCTGCCAGCCAAGGCCGAGAGTGCCGCTGTTAAAGCTTTGATTTGGACCAAGCAGATGGAAACCACGCTCAAAACCCAATTCAACTGAGAGTTTCTTAAGTGTCCGCGTGCCATTGATGCCGTTTTCCAATTGATAACGGCCGGTCATCGAAGTGTACTTGCCAAAACGTGTCTCAACTCCAACCGCAGTTTCACGGCGCGATCCTGAGCCGGCAAGCCCGTTGGCAGTAAAATCGGCAATCGGCACAATCGGCGCCGCAGCCAACCTCTGAGTGAAAAATAGTTTTGTCAGCGCGTTCAGTTGATAGGTGGCGCCGAGCGTCGTCTGCGTCGGATAAGTTGGATCGGCATTGCTCAAATTCTGTTCACGCTTCACTGAAAAGTGAAGCTTGTCAGTGGCTTGAACGTCTGCGCCGATCGTCACCAGGTTTGAATCGGTTTTAGTTTGGTTTAGATCGTCGGTCAGCGCCCGATGATCAAAACCAAAATGCAGTTTCACTCGTTCGCGGATTGTCTGATCCAATGCGGCTGACATAGTTAGCCGGCTATTGTTGACGTTAATCGTGCGATTGCGTTCGCTCGTGACGCCGAAATGCAAAACCGAACCCTTGAGCGGCTTCATTTCAATCGTTACTTCGCCGCGCTCTGATCCGGGCGTGACCGTCCCCCCAAAGGGATTGAAGAAGTGTTCCGACGCCTTGAGGTAATGCGCGCGAACAGTAGATCCCAGGAAGGGCAGTGGCTCGGCTAGAGTCAGTTGATATGCAGTGCCGTCGTGACGCTCATCGCTGGTTCCGCCGATGTTTCCGCTGCCCATCACTTCGCCCTGACTGGTGGCCCACGCCAATTTCAACGAGCCGTGACGCGGCAACGTCTTTTCAATGTCGATGCCGCCCAGGAAGAAATCGGGCTCAGTCGTCTCTCGTTGTAGAGCGGCCGACAATCCCAGTTTCAGTCCGATTCGCTTGAAGTTCTTTCGCGCGCGCGCAGTGTAAACGGCGGAGTTCATCCCGGCGGCGCGGTGCTCATAAGTCACGACGAGCTGGGTGAGGTTCAAGACTCGATCGAAAGTCGACAGGTAGCGAAGCAGGAACAGCCGCCCGTTTGCAGTATCGAGGTTATAGTCGATCGATCGCGCTAGAGTTTCGCGCGAGATGATGACTTCCGGATTGCGCCGATCGCGAACTTCCAGGACAACTGTTTCCGAGCCGGGAAGAATGTCAGGGTTCGAAAGTTGAATAATTCCCAGCGCCCCTGCGGCAAACACGTCGCGCGCGAAGGCCGTGTCGGGTCTCGCTCCGGTGACGGTAACAAAATCACCGCGCGAGTTTTCAATGTGCGCCTTGACCCCGGTAAGCTTGCGCGCATAACCGGCGGTGATCGATGCGCGCGTAAACCTTCGAATTCGACGGCGCCGCTTCAAATCGTGTCGATGAATCGCCAAACAGCGGATAGACACGCTCAAGCGGATCGAGCTGGAACAGCCGGTCGCGCCCGGCCGTGCGATTGATTGGCCGCTGCGAATCGTACGAAAGCGTCAGCATGTTATTGCCGAAGAAACGACCGCTGTAGAAGAAGCTGAGCCTGCTGCGATAATTACCATGTTCGTTTCGCAAGGCGACTTCAGGAATGCTGTTGCCAAAACTCATCTCGGCAAAACCGACCAGAATCGGCCGGCGCATTTCAGAAGTTATGCGGATGCGATCCTCGGCTTCGATCTCGCCTGTTTGGGCGTGAATCCGAGCTTCGCCCGGCGTCCCGGAACCCAGGAGCTTAAGCGCCGCTTCGCCATTCTCGAATTGGACGATGAGCTGCACACTGCTGGCGTTTGGTCGCTCGGTTGGTTTCATCAACGCCGCTGATTGTGGCGTTTGGGCCGGCGACTTGTCGTTAAATCGCAGCAATTGGCCCAATGACGTTTCGACGCCGACTTGTCCATCAATAGCGGGATTGTTCCATTGATCGAAAGCTTTCACGCGCACGATTGTCGAATCGTTGCCGCCACTCTGAACCTCAGATCGATCGGAAACGATCTGTAGACGCTTTGCGGGGCCGCGACCCATTACCATGATCTCCTGCGACTTGCCGGCGGCGCCGTCAGGACCGACGGCCGTGCAGCGCACTTTGTTCGCTCCCGGCTTCAGGTTGATGCCAACAAACGTGAAGGTCGCGACCTGATTCTTATGATCGAGACTGCGTACACCGATGTTCTTGTTTGAGATCTGCTCTCCGTTAACTTCTAACTTGACTGTCCAATCCAGAGCCGTGCGAGCTTCAATCTGCGCTCCGGGTGACATTGAGACGGAGTTAGGAGCCGGCGAGATGATGCGGACCTCTGCGGGAGGCACCGTTTCGACTGTCTCAGTCGCCGTGAGTTCGTAAGTGCCCGGCGCTTTTGGTGCGGAGTCGGCACGTTGAGTGTTTGACTGCGCCGATGGAGACAATGTTGAAGCGGACTGTGTGAGTTCTACTTTAGATCCTTCGGCTGACTGGGATGATGCTGACTTCTTGAGCGCAAAATTCTGACGCAGCAAAGCGCCGCCGCCGACGGGCGTCCGCAGCAGCCGCGTCCAGCCTTTTCCTGATTCGCGACCACTATCGGTCAATGCATAACCTGGCGGCACACTCACCGGATCAAGTGAGATCACCTGTGGGCCATCGCCAAGCGAAGGGAAGTTGTACATGCCCGCGGAATCAGTGATTACCGATTGGCCGTTGCTTAAGTAAAGGCGCACGCCGGGCATGGGCCGATCGCCCTGGTCGAACTGATTGTTAGCGTTGGTATCTACGAAAACGCGACCAACGATCACTTGCCGTGTCGAGAATACGCCTGCAGAAACTCTCACCACGGCACGCGCGACGGCACTCGTAGTGCGCTCTCCGGAAAGGAACAGGCCTGAAGCTACGGCAGTGTTAGCTTGATCACCTTCGAGCGCATTTGCTCCGATGAGGACGCGATACAGTAATTTCGCGGTAGCGCCGTGCGGTATTTCGGCAATATGAAACTGCAGCTCGCCGTCATTGATCTGGGGCTGAATGATCTCTTCCGAGCCAGCGGCAAGACTGAGCCGGGCCGAACCATCGGCGTAATGAAAAGATGTCGGCAAGCGATCGCTAATAACGACATCTTTCACCGAAGCCGAAGTCGGATTATGCACTTCGATCCGATATGTGACGATGTCGCCGATCTCCGCTTGTGCGCGATCAGTCGACTTTATGATTTGCAATCCGGCGGGCTCGAACATCGGGACGTTCAGCACCAGGGCGGCGAGATCCGCCAGGCTCACGTCTTCATGAACCAGGTCAAAACCGCCGGCCGCCGCCAGCGGCTGATTGTCTAGCGCATGAACGGTCACCGAGAAAAGATCTGATTGCGTTGGACGCAGGCTGAGCTGCAACAAACGATCCATATAACCGTTCGCCGACGCCTTCATAAAGTAGTTCGTACTGACGGCATTCGTGCCGGGAACGAAACTGAAATGTCCCTGAGCGTCGCTAACGAAAGGATTTTCGTTCTTCTGATTCGGAGCAAAGCCACTGTCTGACGGCAACGGCAGCAGATTTTCATTGTTCTGATCGGTAACGATCTCCACCCGCGCTCCGGCAATCGGGGTAGCACTTCCGCCGCGACCCGCGAACACGACTCCAAATGGATCGATGATGGCGGTGGCGCGTGTGGAGACAACCTGCGGCGCGTTATCGGCGCTCAAAGTCGCCGTGTTCATCAGTCCGGTGCCCGCGGGCGCGCCAGAGGTCAGTCGTGCGCGGAACGAAATGCGAAAGCTTTCGCCGGGATTGACGCGACTCAATTGAATTTTGATGTCTCCTCCCTGCACCGAGCCTTCGTCGTTATCCAAAGCATCCGACAAACTTCGCTCATTCAATTGAAGCGAGCCCGGCAGGTATTCGATTGCGGAGGGCAGGTGGTCCTGGACCAGGACATTTCGCGCCGCCGTGTCGCCACTGTTTTTGAACGCGATGACATAAGTGAATTCGCCCGCGCGACTCACGACCGTTTGCGCCAGGCCATTGATCAACTTGGAAGGCCCGTGGTTTGGATCGGCTGGATCAGTCAGGCGCGCACCCAGGCCGACAGCGTTGATGATCGTGCCGACGTCTTGTCCCCGGCCATTGACCGCGTTCGTTGCGTTTGACCGGGCCGTCAGGGTGAGCGTCAGAAGTGATTTCGCGGCGATGTCGTTAGTGTTGATGACAGCCAGCACTCCCATGCAGCCGCGCGGCGGCAGCTGAGGCGAGGCTGTTTGATTTTGAGCGATTAAGGTATCGCCGTCGTTGACACCAGCGCTGGCGTCGTTATCGAAGTACAGCGCGCTCAAGGTAGCCGGCGCGGTCAGATCAAATCGACTGATTGAAAATGTATCGGCGTTGTTGCCGGTATTGCAGACGCGAAAAAGCCGCGTCACCTGATCGTGTGGCGCGACGGTATCGGATGACGCGGTTTCGTCGGGTGTGACGACGACTGTCGCGACCGCGAGGACAGTGACGACTATAGTCGGCGAAACGGTAGCGTAGCTCGCCCCGGTAGCATCAACGTACGTCGCCTCTGCGCGATTACTGATCTGGACGCCGGCTTCAGCCGACCCTTCCAGAGCGCGCGCACCCAACATAGTCGCCATGACTAGTAGCAGCGCGAGTACCTTCGCGGCGCCTCTGATTTTGGCAACTGGTGACGTCATGGTGGAGTAATGATTGCGCGGGAGCGTATGTGCTAAATATGGCTCAGACTTCAGTCTGTGTTGCGCACACAGACTGAAGTCTGATTAGGAAGTTACAGACAAAAGGTCTGCACCACGTGCGTCCGGCTAATTAATCGAACGCTTGAAGGTAAACGTGCCTGAGGCTCCAGCCGCCAGCGTTGCCACAGAGTCGGTGTATTTCGTCGCACTTACGGTTACGACGACACCGCTGCCGGAATCGCTGGGCGTGCCACTGTTCGTGGTGTAGGTGCCCCAATTATTGGTACCGGCAAGACCATCCTCGGTTATCACGAGAGTCGTTGCCGTCAACTTCACGCAGTTGGCATCTCCGTTAGAGCTCGAGATGTTCGTGTAGGTGACGTCGTAGGTGATGACAGCGCCCGGAACCGGATCCGTGGCGGCGCCCACTCCGGTCGCGTTGCTGACACTGGACGCTTTGTCCATGCGAACGAAACCGGTGTAGAGGCGATCGATGGTCTTGTTATTCGCCGCCGGAGTGTTGCCCGAAGTTACGCGAATAATCGTGTCGTAACCGGTCAGCACAGTCTTGCCGGAAGGCTCAGTAATGCGAACATTGATGTTCGCGGAAGATGCAAAGGCGATCGCCAGGGTTATTGATCCGCCGCCTGAAACCGTTGTGTAGCTGGTGCCACCGTCGGTTGAAACTTCAACGGTGAAACCTGCCGGAACAGTTGGAGCATCGATCGTGAAGGTGTCGTTCGCGTTACCGGTGTTCTGAAGCGTGTTGACGTAGACCAGCTGACCTAATGCAGTTGTTACACCGCCGGGCTCAACGGTCGCGATACCGGTATTGACGGCCTTGTTCGTATAGTCGTCGTTGTTGTCGGTTGGACCGACAGCCGCCGCCGCACCCGATGGACCAACAAGGATTGATCCGACCTGCGTCAGGGTGGTGCGTTGCTGGAAACCCTGAGTGCCGCTGGCCGGGTCAACACCTAATTTCGGTTCATTAAAGTCGGCGTTGCTGTCGCCCTGGTTGAACAGAACGTCGCCGGA
>QHXH01000207.1:0-14536 GCA_003222855.1 Acidobacteriota bacterium | reverse complement strand
GTGACTCCCGCATCAAGACTAACGCCGACTTGGAACGCAATGCGGCGGATGCTGGCGGGTGCCGGTTGGGCGGATACGTAGGTTGCCGCCAGGGGCGCTGTTGTGAGTGCGTCGGTTGTAAAGAGCGTGCCAGCAGGAAAAGTCTGACCGGCTTTAACGGCGGTGTTCAGCGGGACCGGTACGATGATGTAGACAAACGATCCGGAGCCGCCAGTAAGTGATACGCCGGTGGCGGAGCGAGCGCCGGTGTTTTGGAGCTGGGCTGAGTAGCTAATGTCACCGCCGAGCGCAACTGGCCCTGCGGGTGCGGTTAAGGTGAGCACGAGTCGAGCGTCGTTTTCGACGGAAACTGTAATATCACCTTTAGCCTCACGTTGGCCGTTGACCGAAGCAGCGAACACAGTGCGCACTTCATTCAGCGAGCCATCGGATGCCTGGTTGTCAAAAGGGCTGCCACCGCTGGCGTCGCCGAGCACGACCTGAACCGTCTGGCCGGCTGAGTTGCCCGCGCCAATGCTCACTTCGACCAAAACGTGAATCGATCCATTCTGAGCAATGTCCGCGGAGTCCGCCGTCGCGTTGGTTATATCGGTGTCGCCGCCGTTGATAGTGCCGCTATTGTCCACGTCGATAAACGTACGCGTGATGGTCCCTGAGCCCGTTCCACTCAGGTGGGCGCTGCCGGGAACAAAGTGAACCTTATCCGTGAAATTTCCGGTGTTCGTCACCGTGAAGTTGTAGAGCACGCCCGTCTGTCCCGCTACAACCGTCGGGTTACTGCCGGCGTCCGGCGTGATTGCCAGGCCGGAAACGTTCGAAACAATTACCGTCACCGTGTTTGAAACGGTTGCGTAACTGTTCGTGCCGTCGGAGTAGGTCGCACTGGCCTGGTTCGAAATCGTGGTGCCGCCAGGTGTCTGCGCCGCGCTCTGTGCGAACAACGCGCATACTGTCGCAAGCACAACAAACAGGCGCGCTATCGTATTCGCGCTCAGAAATGTTTGGGGATTCTTCATAATTTTCCTCATTTATGTTTAGTGGGGGGCAGGAGTGTTTGCGGTACTACCTTCAGGCGGAAGAGCCGTTCGGCCACAGCCACGTAAATGCCCAACTCCGATTGAATGGTTACTTCACTCTGACTCTGTAGGAAGCTGAGAGCTTGCCACCTTGCACGAGCGCATCGGCCCACTCGTACCGAATTTCGGTGTACATCGCAGTGGGCGCGGGTACGCGCTTTGTCGATCCGTCGGCTTGCTTCTCTTCGATCATTGGCTGGGCTGAAAAAGATTTGCCCCCGTCAATGCTAAACACGGTCTTCGCACCATCGGCTTTCGCGCTGTCGGGCACGAACTCAGTGCCGCGCGGAATGTGACCGACACTCTTGTACTCGAGCGCCGGCGCAGTGCCCTGATTCTCTGACGTCATGGTCCAATCCAGGATTTCGCCCGGCTTGACCACGGTCGCTTTATCTAAGGCCACGCGGGCGGAATCGCGCTCGACCGATCCGGAAAGCTGCATCTTCACTTCCGGGCGCAGCGCACCGGACATCATGAAATGTTTTTGAGCGAAGGCGGCGGCACCCACAACCAGCAATGAAAGTGCCGCTGCACTGATCGCTGCGAATTTCTTTTTTGACTTCAACATTTTGTTCGTCTCCTTGGACGCGGGGAAAATATTTTCGAGGATTTCAAATCCTGTTCTTCAATCTGTTGGAATTCCCACACCTTGTTCGTTTTGGTGATTGGGTGGGACGCAACCAGTCGCTACACAGGTTACAAGCACTGTGCCGCGAGCATATCGAAATCCAGGACATGTCCTAAACCACAGACCTGGTGAGGTTTGTTGGAATTAGATAAAACTTGGCGCGAGGCCAGGTGGACGCCGTATGGCTGACAAGCACGCTGACGTTTTGTCAGTGAGGTGACAAGTTGTCATCTGTATGAACTATGTGCGTTTGCAAGAAGCGGAGTGAATAAGGGCAGAGACTAAATTGGCTGATTAGCTTTCTGTACCGAGGCCCGCCGAGCTCGTGTGCGATTCGTACTCTCGTAGTTTGCGGTAAAGTGTGCGGGACGAGATGCCGAGTATTGCTGCGGCGCGTTCCCGGTTTCCATCACTCTGGTTGAGGACGCGCAGAATATGTTCGCGTTCCAGTTCTTCCAGTGTCTTTGGCACGGTTTCCACGGACGGAGCCGCCGCGTGGGCAGCATGGCTAGTTGCCGGACTCTTCTGTTCTGTGCTTAAGAAAGGAATCTGCGAGGCTTCGATCTTGTCGCTCACCGAGATCGCGGCGGCGCGTTCGAGGCAGTTACGCAACTCGCGCACGTTGCCGGGCCATGAATATTTAAGCAGTCCTTGCCGCGCCTCAGGAGAGAGGTCAAGCTTTGGACGATTGAAACGCTGACGGTATATCTCAAGGAAGTGATCAATAAAACGCGGAATGTCTTCGCGCCGTTCACGCAAAGGCGGGACGTGCAGGGACACCACGTTGAGGCGGTAATACAAATCGGCGCGAAAGCGTTGGCGCTCGACCTCGGTTGAGAGATTACGATTGGTGGCGGCGATGATGCGTACGTCGGCATTCTGATCGCGGGTAGAACCAACGCGTCGAAAGCGGCCCTGCTCCAAAAAGTGCAAAAGCTTGACTTGCATCAAGAGTGGCAGGTCACCGATCTCATCGAGAAACAGACTCGATGCGTCCGCAGCTTCCAGCAAACCTCGCCGCAGGGAACTCGCGCCGGTGAAGGCGCCGCGTTCGTGTCCAAAGAATTCTGACTCGAATAGCGTCTCAGGCAGCGCGCCGCAGTTAACCATGATCATCGGTGTGGCCGAGCGGCCACTCTTTGAGTGGATGAATCGTGCCAGTACGTCTTTACCGGTTCCTGATTCTCCGGTCAGGAGAATTGTCGAATCCGTCTGTGCCGCAGACTCGGCTTCGGTAACGACGGCAGCCATCAGCGAGTTTGCGTGAATGATCGGCACCGGCTCGTCACCCCCGCTGCTCGGACGCGACACAGAGCGCAACGAGGCGTTCTGCTTGACCAATCTTCGCTTCTCATCGGCTTTGCGAAGAACGGCTTCCATTTCATCCAAGGTCGCCGGTTTGGTCAGATAGTCGTAAGCGCCGGCACGCATCGCTTCGATCCCTGTCGATAGTGAGGCATCGGCGGTGAGCATTACGACCTCAGGCGGGTCTTCAAGCTTTCTGATCTCGCGCAGCGCATCGAGGCCCGACATGTCGGGCATCATGATGTCGAGCAGAATTACGTCGTAATCCGCCTCGCGCAGGAGTTGAAGGCATTCACGCGCACTGGCAGCGGGGGTAGCTGCGAAATCGGAACGCAACAGTTGCTGGGTCACCAATCTCCGCAGCAGAGTGTCATCGTCCACGACCAGTACACGGGTTTTGCGATTCATTTTTTCGAAGTAGCGCAAGTTATTGACTTGCGATTTCAAACTACACGCCAGTAAACAACTGGGGCTGCGATCTATTCAAGTGGGCGGCGGGGAATCCACAAACGGAACTTGCTGCCCTCGCCGGGTTTGCTCTCGACGTTGAGTCCGCCGCGCAGAGATTCAGCGAGCGTCGCGCTGATCGCGAGCCCAAGTCCATAGCCTTTGCCCGGACCTTTAGTGCTAAAGAACGGATCGAAAATTTTTATGAGCAAGTCCGCGGGCATTCCCTGGCCCGTGTCTCGGACTTCGATTACGACGCGCGCCCCCTCTCGCCGTGTAGAGACGATGACTTTACCCTTGTTGTCGCCGAGTGCATCGATTGCATTGCTCAAAAGGTTGTCGACGATCTGATTTATCATGGCCGCGTCGGTGGCGACTTCTCCGATTGTCTCATCGATTTGGATCTCGAACTCAGCGTTCGTTTCAGCTCTTTGCAAGGCAGCCCGAGCGCATTGCTTGGTGATTGCATTCAGGTCGCACAGCGCGAGCTTGGCTTGCCGCTGCCGCGTTAGATCAAGCAGGCCGCGGGTGATCTCTTTACACCGCAGCGCCTGACGAACTATTTCTTCGAGGTAATAATTCCATTGCGCGGTGTCAGGATCCTGTTTATCCACGGCTTGATGCATGTCACGCAAGATCGCTTCTGCGCAAGTTGTAATCGCGGCCAGTGGATTGTTCACCTCATGGGCCACACCCGCGGCCAGTTGCCCAACCGTCGCCAATCGGCGCGAGCGCCCCAACTGGTCCTGAATCTCCGATAGCCGGGTGACGTCATTCCAGGTGACGACATTCACCGACTGACCATCGGGTTTCTGAATGGGAAAAATCGATACCAGGAATCGCCGCCCACCCTCGGTCTGCACTTCCACTACTGTTGAAGCGCCATGATTGTCCGCCAGGTAATAATCCGCCGCGCGCTGGCCGAACATACGAGCGAAGGCTTCGCGAAATGGAAGACCAATCACATCGGCCGCGTCACTCTCGATCATTTCGGCAGCGCGCGTATTACAGTGAATTATCGCTCCCCTGGAATCATGGACCAGTATCCCTTCACCCATCGCATTGAAGGTCTGCTCCCAGATTTTTTCAGCGGCCGTGATTGAGTCGACGAGGCGCTCGCTGTGCAGCACCACGGCGGCCATCTCTGCAAGGTCCTTGAGTAGCCGCTTCTCGTCTTCACTGAATTGATGCGGCACGCGAAAGCCGGCGGTCAGGGCGCCGGAGTCATTTCCGATTATCCGCATTGGCGCGAGCGCCATGTCGCATACACCTTCGGCAACATGCACGGGAAAATCGTCTGACGAAAGATCTGGGCGCGTGCCAATGCCCTGGATAATTCCGACAGTATCTTCCTTGAACGCGCGCCGGGCGATCGCACTTCCCAAGGGACGAAATACAGGTTGTGAGTAATCGACCTCGACGGTGAATCCGCTGGCCGCCTTCCACCTGACCGTCTTATCGATTAGAGAGAATGCGAGAATGCTGGACACGTCAGCATTCATGATGCGCCGAACCAATTCGACGATGGTTTGCAGCGCGGGTGCGAACTCGGGCCGGGAATTTGTGGTGGTTACTTCGGCGATTGCGGCCATTAAGTCGTTTGGGGGGCGACTGTTGCTCAAATTCAGAGGATAGCCAACCGTATCTTTCTACGCGGAAATCGAGGAACGGTCAAGAGTTATTTCGCTGTTGAAAATTGGCGGCCCTGCGAAGAATGAAAGCGTTCTTATTGCTCCTGCGCGTTTGTGGTAACGTCAGTCCGAAATGGCCAGTGTGAAAATCTCAACGCGCGGCGCCAAGCGCATTCGTCTGGGCCACCTGTGGGTTTATCGCAGCGACATTCGGGATGCGGATGAAGCTGAACCCGGGGCAATCGTGCCAGTCGTTGATGACGCCAGGAATTTCGTCGGCCAGGCTTTCTATAGCGATCGCTCTCAGATAGCTCTGCGGTTTCTCACGGTGCGCGATGAAGCAATCGACCGCGAATGGTGGCGCGGCCGGCTTCATGCTTGCGCAGCACGGCGCGCGTCGATCATGAAACAGACGAACGCTTACCGCCTGGTCTATTCGGAAGCCGATCTTCTGTCTTCGCTGATCGTGGACGTATATGACGGCCATTATGTGTTGCAGACGCTCTCGCAAGGTGCGGATCGCATTCAGGATCAGTTGTTGCAATTGCTGATTGACGAGTTTCAGCCGCTGTCAATCGTCGAGCTGAACGACGCTCGCGTTCGTCAATTAGAAGGACTGGAATTGCGGAGCGGTGCGCTCCACGGCGACGGTCCGCCTGAGATCGAAATTGCGCAGCACGGCGTGAAATTCATTGTCTCACCGCGCGCCAGCCAAAAGACCGGGGCCTTCCTCGATCAGCGTGAGAATTATCTCGCCGCGCGACGGATCGCGCATGGGCGGGCGCTCGATTGCTTCACCTTCAACGGCGGGTTTGCGTTACACATCGCGGGCTCGTGCGATAACGTAATCGGAATCGATATTTCGAGCGAGGCTGTCGCCGCGGCAGAGAGAAATGCGCAGTTAAATAACGCCGGGAATGTGACCTTTCAGACCGCAAATGTTTTCGATGCGCTGCGAGAGATGGAGACCGCCGGAGAACGATTCGATACGATCATCCTCGATCCGCCGGCGTTTACCAAGAGTCGCGCCACGGTGAAATCAGGCGCGCGAGGTTACAAGGAAATTAATCTGCGCGCGTTGAAACTTTTGAATACTGGCGGCGTGCTCATTTCTTGCACCTGCTCGTATCACATCAGCGAGCAGATGTTTCTGGACCTAATTGCCGACGCAGCTCTTGATGCGCGTCGCCGCCTGCAGATTGTTGAGAAGCGCGGACAGTCAAGCGATCATCCGGTGTTGCTGGGAGTGCCGGAGACTCATTATTTGAAATGTGTGATTGCGCGAGTAATAACTTAGCGGCTTACAGACGAGACAGCCAGGCCTCGTATCGCTGTTTGGCTGAAGCCAGCCAGCGGTGGACAACCTCAGGAGCGGGTGTCGGATTGCGGAGCTGAAATTGTTTGGTCTCGTTCAGCGCCTGCGATTGGACGAGCCTCAATCCAACCTGGATCGTGTTCTTTAAATCTTGCGGAGTTTTCTTAACCGGTTGCCCAAACTTCGCAATCACATCCTCTGCTAAAGCTTGATCAGCTTCGAGACTGAGCGCAGCGAGGCTCGTCCTAAGTGTTTCAATCGTCGTCGCAGGATCTCGCTGAGATTCGTCCAGCGCCGTCTGAAAGAGTCCGATGACGCGAGCAAGCTGGATCTTATCGCCTTGCAAGCTGGCCGCGTATTGAAGTGCCGGCTCTGCGTCGCCCTCGAAAGACCCGTCTTCAAAAATCGCGGTCGAAACTTCGATCACCTGCCCGGATAAAGTCACTTGCGCATAACCGGTCGGTGTGGGCGTCGCGCGAGTGGCGACGCGGGCATCGAACTCGTAGGCATTCCCGATTGGAATCAGCGATGCGCCCTCCTTGCCTTGCGGCAAAATTGTCATCTGAGGTTGCCCGCCCTTGAGCACATGGACCAGGAGTGCGCTGACGTTCTTGTTTGAAAGGTTTCGTACTGCAACTCGGTATGAAGGAAGCGTCGAGACATTAGGTTGTATGCCGACGTATTCGATCGAGTTCGCTTTACTGATAAATTCAGGAAGATCGAATGCGGCAGGTGAGAAGTTGACTGCCGCGATGATGAACGGATCGATGCCAAACTGAGACAGCTCCTGAGTTTTGACCTTCTCGCCTTCGTGAATCGTGTAAGCAGCAATGCTTTTTTCCTTCTCGTGCAGTTCGCCGAAAAAGACGGACACGGAAACATGAATTCCGTCGGGAGCCATTACTGACTTGATGTTTACAGCGTTGACCGGTAAATCGTTTGGTCCGGTCTCCTTAATTCGGTGGAAGCGCGCATACCAGGCACCGTTGGAAGCTGTGCGTGGTACTGCCTGGTACGCGGGCGGTTCATTTGGATAGAAGCGCACCTCGAGCGCAAGTTGAGTCGGCTCAGGCGGAACCTGCTGGGCCTTCACTGCGGGAGCAGCGAAAAAGACAATTAGGATGAAAAACAAACGCAGTGCTTTAGCAGAACTCATCATCCCTCCTAACAAGAATGGAAGGCGACGTTACATCAATAGGGCACGTTCACAACTTTGGTTGGGCAGTCTCGGCAGCGATTAGTTTAGCCAAACTTATCCATAGACACCAGAGCCACCGGCACATCGATTCGTGTGCTGTACCAGTGGCCCCGGATCAGTCAATGCTGAAGCAGCTTATGGCTGCATTCCCGGATCGTTCTCAATCACTACCTTGGTTGTGTAGTCCTTTCCATTGACTGACAACTTCAGATAGTAGGTTCCGGCTTCAAGAGGCGGACCGGCAAATAGGGCGCCGAAGCCACCGAAGCCGCCGCCGCCGCCGCCGCCTCCACCGCCACCTCCGCCAAAGCCCGGGAGGTTGGCCGGTCGTTGCGGAGGATCACCGCGCAGGTTCCATTGAATGCGATTGATGCCAATGTCCTTTGTGCCGGTGATGTTGCGGACGACTTTGCCCGTGTAGTCACTAATGGTGAGCTTCACGTCACCATCGGGAACGGCTTTCAAGTAATAGCTGATCGCGGTTCCCGGCAACGGATTGTTCGCGTGGAACCACTTTGAGCCGCCTGTATACCTATTCAGCCGAACGTCGTTGAACCAGAGGACGCCCGGACGAACATCGAACAGGAAGACATCTTTCTCCAGGACCTTGGCCGAAGTTAGTTGTTGCAACGCGCTGATATCGTCGAGGATGTAAATTCCTCGTCCGTGTGTTCCGACAATCAGATCGTTGTCGCGTGGGTGAACGAGAATGTCATCGACGCGGACGCGAGGCAGTCCCGACATGAATTCTTTCCATTCGTGACCGCCATCAAGTGAAACGTAAAGCCCGAACTCAGTTCCCGCATAGAGCAGATCCTTATTTTTGGGATCTTCACGAATCACATTGACAGTGCCCCAGCCGGGCAAGTTGTTGGCGATGCTGGACCAGGTGGCGCCGTAATCGCGAGTGACGTACAGGTATGGCTTGAGATCATCGAAGCGATGACCATCGACCGACAGATAGCAGGTACCCGCGTCGAAGTGCGAAGGCTCAACGCGCGTGATGTGGTACAGCTCGCCGGATTTTTGGGCAAGGACCGGTACGTTCTTCGAGACATTGGTCCAATTCATGCCGCCGTCGCGACTTACTTGCACGTTGCCGTCGTCAGTCCCGGCCCAAAGGATGCCTGGCACCATTGGCGATTCCCCAATTGTGACTACATAACCGTAGCTGGTGTAGCCGTCATTCTTTGAAGCCATCGGCTCGTTGCCTTTCACTCCCATGATCGAGAGTGTGTTGCGATCGATGTGCTTGGAAAGATCGCTCGAAGCCGTCCAGGTGTCGCCGCGATTGAGCGACTTGAAGAAGCGATCGCCGCCCACGTAAAGAATGCTCGGATTGTGCGGCGACATAATGATTGGAGTATTCCAGTAGAAGCGAAACGTATCATTCGCAGCCGGCGGCGGGACCACGTTCGAAGTGAGTGCCGCCCCTCCGCCGAAGCCGCCGAACCCCTGCTGCGCGGCAAATGCCGCGAGCGCTGCTTGTTGATCCTGTGGGCTGGCTTCAGGTGATGCTGCGGCCGCAGCTCCGCCGCCCTGGCCACCACCGCCGCCGGCGCGTCGACCGCCGCCGCCGCCACCTCCGCCGCCGCCGCCGCGACGCTGCGGAGTAGTGCGCGGACGAATGCTGGTGCTACGGCCCGTGCGCATGTCAATACGAGCCATCGAGCCGTTCTGCGATTCCGAATAAATAATGTACGGATCGTTTGGATCGGCTTGAGAATAAAATCCGTCGCCGCCGCCGGTGCGGAACCAATCAGCATTAGTGATGCCCGCATTGCTGCGCGTTTGGCTGGGACCACCCCATGAGCCGTTGTCCTGCAACCCGCCATAGACGTAATAAGGCCGGCGCATATCAGCGGCAACCGCATAGAACTGCGTGGCCACGATTCCGGTGTTGACGAACTCCCAAGTATCGCCCTGGTCATAAGTAACGTCGAGTCCGCCATCATTTCCGATTAGGATGTGCTTACCATTCTTCGGATCGATCCAGATCGCGTGATGTCAAGCCGCCGACGAAGACATTTTCCGGATTCGAGGGATCGACGCGAATCTGGCTGTAGTACATCGGTCGATTGTCCTCGGTACAATTGTTCAGGTTGAAGCAGCTCGCGACCACTCGCCACGTCTTGCCGCCATCGTCCGATCGCCAGACGCCGTGCTTCTTCGGATCGGGCGTTGGTGACGCGGAGGGGATCGGCGTTGGAGTGGGCGTCGGTGTTCCACCGCCGCCGAATGTTTGCTCTTCACCGCCAGTGCCTGTACTTGTTCCCACTTCGATTTGAGCATAGACAACTTTCGGATTCGATCGCGAAACATCGATGCCGATTCGGCCCAGTATTCCTTCCGGAAAACCGCTGCCCTGGATTCGCGTCCAGGTTTTTCCCGCGTCAGAAGTTCTCCAAACCCCTGAGCCCGGACCACCGCCATTAAAGCCCCACGAAGTTCTGCGGCGCTGATACGAAGCGGCGTAGAGCGTCTTGTTGTCGACAGGATCCATGACGAGATCGGTAAAACCTGTGTTCTCGTCAATGAACTTCACGTTGTTCCAGGTCTTGCCGCCGTCTGTAGTTTTATAGACACCACGTTCTTTGTTCGGTCCGAACAGATGGCCCAGCACCGCGACATAGACGACGTTCGGATCTCTTGGATCGATCACGATGCGAGCGATCGTTTGCGAATCGGTCAGCCCCATCTTTGTGAATGTCTTCCCGGCGTCCGTCGACTTATAAATGCCGTCTCCAAAGCTGGAACTCTGCCGGTTGTTCGCTTCGCCGGTGCCCACCCACACGATGTCAGGGTTCGAGGGAGCGATCGCGATATCTCCAATGGACGCGGTCGAATAAGTATCGAAAATCGGCGTGAAAGTCGTGCCATTGTTCGTGGTTTTCCAGACGCCGCCGGTGGCCGCGCCGATGTAGCAAATGTATGAGTTGTTGTCGACGCAAACGATGTCGTCAATGCGGCCACCCATACTCGCCGGTCCGATGCCGCGAAAGATAAATCGCTTCAGCATCGGATCACCGGACCAATTGATCGGGGTCGGTGTTGGACTTGGCGTCGGGGTAGCCGTACCCGTTGCGGCCGGTGACGGCGTTTGAGTTGCAGAAGGCGTTTGCAATCCACTGGGATTCTCGGCAGAAACGGCCATCGCTCCCAGCGTTACGATCACCAGAGCCAGTGCGCAGACCGCGGCCATCAGGCCGCCCAGCTCACGAGCAGAACGACACGTGTCTTTCATTGGGGAATGTCCTTTCAATCTAATTGTGATTAGAAACTACGGGCAGCAAACTTCCGAAGAAAACTGTTAACAACCGTATGACGCGCGAATTCCGAAGCCGGTTACACGCGACTGCCAGTCGAAGGAGGAAACATTTAACTGATCGCGGGCCGAGAGTCAAATGCCGGGAGCGCAGGCTTCCAGCCTGCATTCTGATGATGCAGACAAGATGTCTGCGCTCCCAGCATCTCCGTGATCACATTTCATGCGATCGCTTTCGTAAAGAATGCTTGACGATTTCAGGTTGCGTGTTAGAATTCGAGTCTCAGTTCATTCTTTAAGAGTTCCCCAAATGCTACCGCGCACTCAACGTCAGAAAGAAGTCCTTGATTACATCACGCGCTTCCTCGCCAAGAATGGACATCAACCTTCGTACGCACAAATTGCTCGTCACTTTGGCGTTAGTTCAAAAGCGACGATCGCGAAACATATTTCCGCTCTGGAAAAGCGCGGACTCATCAGGCGCGAACATCAACCGGGACATTTCGGTCTTGCCGTGCCGTTGGAAGAATCGGCGGCGGACGCCGTTTGCGAAGTGCGGCTGGTTGGTCGTATTGCCGCGGGAGCGCCCATCGACGCAGTGCAGGACATCGAGATGATTTGCGTCCCGCGTTTTCTGCTTGGCAGAGTGCGACCAGAAAGAATCTATGCGTTGCGCGTCAAAGGTGATTCGATGATCGACGAACACATCTGCGACGGCGACATTGCGCTGATCGAAAGCCGCAATGACGCTCGCAACGGCGAGATCGTCGTCGCTTTGATCGATCATGCGCGCGCTACGTTGAAGCGACTCTTCCGCTTCGGTGACGAAGTCGAACTGCGGCCTTCGAATGCCACCTTACAACCACTTAAGGTTCACGCCTCGCGGGTTGAGATTCAGGGAATCTTTCGCGGCTTGATGCGTCCCAACGCCTGACTAAATCAGCAAAGCGAGGTTTAGAAGCGGGCTACTGCCCGCTTTTGTCTTGTGCGGCCCGGCCGGCGCTAACTAGCCTCCAAGCCGCCGTCATCGTTTTCGTTTTTTCGAATCGTGCCCGACCACTTTGTCAGTGTCGCTTTCGAATTCAAATCGGCAGTCGCGCGGATCCTTGTCATCACGCAGTCCCACAAAGACTGGATGACGCAGACGATGGTCGGCGGTCCATTCAGAAAACTTCACCTCAGCCACCAGCTTCGGTTTGATCCATTGCACAGGCTCGTTTGTTTTCGGCACGTCCACAAATGAACTCTTACCGGTTTTGAGAGGTTGCATCAACTTGTAAATCGAGGCGAGCTTGCGTTCATTAAAGCCGCCGCCGACATGCGCCACGTAGCGCAACCCGTCGTCTCGATAAAGTCCGCAGACTAACGAACCAAAATATGATCGCCTGCCGCGTGGCTGGGTATAGCCGCCCACGACTACTTCAGCGCGCATTATCGTTTTCACCTTTAACCAGTCGGTGCTGCGTTTCGGCACATACTTGCTCACTGCACGTTTCGCGATCATCCCTTCGAGGTGAAATTTTTCGATCTCGCGAAAGAAAGCCTGGCCAGTTTGATGGTCGCAGGATGTCAGCAAGCTTTGCTTTTCGCTCGACGACCGCGCAGTTCCTCAGATCGTAACCATCGGCGTACAGCAAATCGAAAACGAAATAGACGATCTGTCCCTTGCCTCGGAGCGCATCGAGGCCGCTCTTGCGCCCAACGCGCGGTTGCAATAGTTGAAATCGCGGCATGCCATGTTCATCAAGCGCCACGATCTCGCCGTCGAGAATTGCCTCCCTGGCGGCAATCTTTTTTGCCACCTCGTGAAGCTCGGGATACTGCTGCGTCATCTCTAGCTGATTGCGCGAGACAAAGCGCGCCTTGCCGCCACTGACGAAACAGATCGATCGAAACCCGTCCCACTTCGTCTCAAAGATCCATTCCCGATCGGAAAATGGATCGTCGACGAGCGTTGCCAGCATCGGATGAATCTGTGCAGGCATACGCGCGGCGCGGGCGGCGGAGCAGAGAGTATTTGTCTTTGTGTTGTTGGCGGTCTTTTTTACGCCTCTCTTTGTAGCCATGCGGATGATCCGTTAGCGAGTCAGTGCAAACTTAGTTTGGAGTTCCGCGTTTACACGGCGGGCCGCCTGAAGGCGGAACTCCGAACGGAATCGACTGATGTCCATGCTAGTCTAAGAGGCAGGAATGACAATCAGCAAACCATTCAGGCCTTCGAAACAGCAACTGATCGACGCTGCCGGCAAGACCCTGCCTGATGTTATAGCCGCGAATCTGCGCGTACTCTTCTGCGGCATTAATCCGGGACTCTACACAGCGGCCGTGGGCCATCACTTCGCGCGTCCGGGCAATCGCTTCTGGCCGGCTTTGCATAAATCCGGATTTACCGATCGACTGCTATCGCCGTTTGAAGAGCGCGAGCTACTCGAGAGCGGCATTGGCATCAGTAACGTTGTACCGCACGCGACTACTTCAGCCGCCGAGCTAACCAAAGAAGATTTCATTGCAGGTGGCCGGGCACTGGCCGCGAAAGTAAAGCGCTATCATCCTCAGGTCGTGGCGATCCTCGGAGTGGGCGCGTATCGCCACGCGTTCGCGAAACCTAAAGCGCAAATTGGAGAGCAAGCCGAACGAATTCACGACGCACGTGTCTGGGTGCTACCAAACCCGAGCGGCTTGAATGCGAATTACCAGTTGCCCGATCTCGTGCGGCTGTTTACCAATCTTCGCGCCGCGCTCGACTGAGGTCGAGTTAGCGGACGCGCACATTTGGACTACCGGTTAGATGTCGAACTTCACGGAGTATTTTTGGTTGTTTACACCCTTGCCAGAAGGCGGCCCACCGAGGCCTTCATTGATTTCAATATTTCCGATGTTTCCCGGCACTTTGAAACAATAGTACAGTTCGGGGTCTAGAGGTTGGGGGGCGCCGCCCGGGACGCGCGTCACCAGCTGTGGATCTAAGTCCTTTTTGATCCAGATAAATGACGAGCCGCCGCCGCCTACCAGGATGGGTGGATCGGTGTCGAGGACATTTTTCTTTTTGCCGGTTTTTTTCGTGACAGACTTCTTCTTGGTTGCCATTTTGTGAGTTCTCCCTTTTTCTTGACTGAAATGTGAGCTACGGTTAACTACCGAACGGACGGCGAACTTTGATCGAGCTGCCTCCGGTAGAATTGAATGTCAGGCCGCGCCTGGTAAGCCTTGAAGGTTTCGGCGCCCCATTTTTGCGCCAACGACGAAAAAGCATCGTTGGCATTCTTTAAGTAAAGCTGTGCATTCTCGTGATCGAGAATCTTTTGGCTTGCCAATCCTGCTACCAGCCAGGCCCGCCAATTGGATTCCATCATTCCGCTATTAGCAAAAAAGGTTTGCGCTTCCCGGGCGTTCTCGACTGCGCGCTTCGCGTCACCGGCCATCAGCGCCACTTCCGCCAAAGCGAGTTGAGACTTGGCACGCAGCGACGGATCGGTGAGCGACGCAAGTGTATCACTGGCTTGCTGACACAAGGCCAAACCGGCTGCCGCGCGACCCGAAAGTGCCTGAGAGAGTCCCATCAGATCGTTGGCTTCAACCGCGACGCCTTTATCTTCGGCGCCGGCCAAATCCAAAGCTTGCTTTGCTTTCGCCTCAGCGTCCGGGAACCTCCGATCATTCAAAGAGATCTC
>QHXH01000619.1 GCA_003222855.1 Acidobacteriota bacterium | reverse complement strand
GCTGCGCGCCCCGTTGACCGAGATGTTCATTGTATTAGCCTGGCCGGCGGGATTTGTCGTTCCTACATAAACCTGATCGGCGAGGTCGTTGGTAACGCCAGGCGCGAGCGTAATCAATTGCACCCAGTTACGATTATTCAGCGAAAGTTCGCGTGCCTGATCGCCGTTAATGGTCGTCGACACCGTCGGGGTTGATAACTCAACGGCCACGGGGTTCGCTTCAATGGTCACCACCTCGGCGACGCTTCCCACCTCGAGTCCGATGTTAAGCGTGCGTGGCGTTCCCACGTCGACCTGGACCTTGCTGGCGACGTGTTTCTTGAAGCCCGTCGCCTCAACGGCTACGTCATAAGTCCCGACTGGAAGATCGCGAGCGGAGTATCCGCCTTCATCATCAGTCGTGGCTGTGCGTACGACCTGTTTCGTGGCGAGGTTTGTCACGGTGACCGTTGCGCCCTTAACGGCCGCGCCATTCGCGTCCTTGACTGAACCAACGATCGAACCGGTAATCTCCTGCGACAAGGCCACTCCACTGAAGGTAAACAGAAGAGCGACGACTGCGAACAAACAAACTGCGAACCTGGGGTGATGTCTCATGTTTTGTTCCTCTTTACTGGATGATTAGAACCACTGTTGGACTGCGGCCAACGGTCTAACGCTGAACTTTTCTGTAGGAAGGCCGCAATTCTATTAGGGTCAGACTCACAAGCAAAACTAAAAGATTTTATCAGTCCGATAAACGGATGTGATGGCGTAAAGGCTCTGTGAACCAGGGAATTCTTGTCGGAGAATTTTCATATTAATGGATAGAACTTCCATTTTTTTGGAGCGAGCGTCATGTCAACGGACTGATAACGGGTGCGGACTCCTCACCGCTTTCTGGTATCAAGTAACGTTTTCCAAAGCTTTATCGTGCACCGCATCAGAGTGGCAGAAAATTCTTGACGGCAAATCCTTCGGCGATATACTTGCGTGCAAATTTGGTGCAACGCGAAGTCCGGATTAACTCAAAGCACAATCGAGAAATTTTCTTTCGGTTCGTTGCGCGGAACCTCACCGCGATTAAGCAGGAATCATTAACGCGCTTTACGGCGTTCCGTTTTTTGACCCGACGTAAATTCAGCCCAGTCCAAGGAGAATGCCAATGTTGAAGCCAACAAGATTACTTGTCTCGTTTTCAGTGCTCCTCGTCTTATCCCTCGCAGTGATTGCTCAGACCGGTACATCGAACATTACCGGAACCGTAAGGGACACAAACGGCGCAGTAGTAGCCGGCGCTACGGTGACGGCGAAGAACGAAGCGACCGGCGTGACCAGTACGCAAACAACCACCGAGTCGGGGTTGTATTCGTTCGCCTCTCTGCCCGTTGGAAACTACACAATTACCGTCGAGAAGCAGGGCTTCAAGACGCTGCAAAAAACAAACAACGCGCTGCAAGTCGGCGAGCCGCTGACTGTCGATGGCGCCCTTGAGATTGGCCAGGTCTCGGAGACCGTGACGGTCTCTGGCGGGACCGAGCAACTTCAGACCGCGAACGCA
>QHXH01000618.1 GCA_003222855.1 Acidobacteriota bacterium | reverse complement strand
CGTCACGAATAGCAGCTTCAATCGCCGCCAGATCGTTTCCGTCTTCAACCGTCGATGTGTGCCAGCCGTACGACTCGAATCTTTTTGCTACGATTTCTGAGAAGGCCAGATCGGTGAAGCCCTCGATCGTGACGTGATTATTGTCGTAGAGATAAATGAGCTTGCCGAGCTTCAAATGTCCAGCGAGTGATGCTGCTTCGGAGGCCACGCCTTCCATTAAGTCGCCGTCAGAAACGATGGCGTAGATGTAATGATCGATGAGCGCGAAGTCCTTTTGATTGAATCGTGAAGCAAGATGCGCCGCGCCCATTGCCATTCCTACGCCGTTCGCAAAGCCCTGGCCTAATGGCCCGGTCGTGATTTCAACTCCCGGCGTCAGGACATTTTCCGGATGACCGGGTGTCTTCGATCCCCACTGCCGAAAGTTTTTGATTTCATCCAGCGAAAGATCGTAACCCGTCAAATAGAGCAGCGAGTAGAGCAGCATGCAGCCATGACCCGCGGACAAGAGAAACCGATCGCGATTTTCCCATTTGGGATTGCGCGGGTTGTACCGCATGAACTTTGTCCAAAGCGCGTAAGCCATCGGCGCGGCCCCCAGCGGCAGACCCGGATGTCCGGACTTCGCTTTCTGGACTGCATCAATAGTCAACGCGCGAATTGTGTTGATGCAAAGTTGATCGAGTTCGGGCGTGCTGTTGGTTTCCTGCTGCATTCTGGCGCTCATGATTAGTTAGTTTCAGGTTTCAGGTCTCAACTTTCAAGTTGGGGGCTCTGCTTTTTTCATCTTCCCGAGAACGGCAGAAAAATGTTTACGTTAAGACGCAAAGTCGCGATGAAAATCTTTGGACGACAAACCCGGTAGGGTCTTTAATTTGGCTTTGCGCGTCTTTGCGTCTTCGCGTCTTTGCGTGAGATTACTTTTGAGTACAACAGATTTCACGCAAAGGCGCAGATTCGCAAAGAGAAACCGCAAAGTAAGACACTACTCAAGCTTCGACAATTCGTCCAGCATTTTTCGATAGAAAATCGGCGGCTGCGGATGTTAAAGTTCGGGCGGGCGATCTTGGTGGCGCGCCGTCGGACGATAATGCAAGCACAAACTCTTAATTGTCCTAACTGTGGGGCGGCGATTTCATCTGACTCGCCCAAATGCCAGTATTGTGAATCAAAGCTGGCCACAGTCGCGTGTCCATCTTGCTTCGGTATGATGTTCATCGGTAGCCACCACTGTCCGCATTGCGGGGCCGCGGCGGTCGAAGCCAGCCCCGCGCCGTTATCGATTTTAAAATGTCCTCGTTGCGACGTGGACATGGCATCAGTAGCGATCGCCTCTGAAAAGATGCGCGAGTGTGATCGGTGTGGCGGGCTCTGGCTCGAGGTGGCCGCATTCGAGAATATTTGCAGCAACCGCGAGGAACAGTCGGCGGTTCTGGGTGGGGCATCTCCGGCGCCGGCTCATCCGCTCACAAATAATGAGACCAATGTTCGTTATGTGCCGTGTCCGCAGTGCCGGCAACTGATGAACCGGATCAATTTCGCGCACTGCTCAGGTGTAATCGTCGACGTTTGCAAAGGCCACGGAACCTGGTTCGATCGCGATGAATTGAGCGGGATCATTCAATTCATCCGCGCCGGCGGACTCGAGGTTTCGCGCGAAAAAGAAAAACGCGAAATTCAGTACGAGCGCGAACAACTTCGTGCCGAACAATTCGCGGCTAGTCAACGACCCGGGCCGTTTGAGCGGTTTGCGTCTGAAGATGAACGAATTAACGGGCTGTCCGCGGCACGTGGGCTCTTGAAATTTCTGATCAACTGATTGGACTCGCGTGTTCCTTACTCACCGGCCCACCAAATCCGAAATTGAAAAGTTTATCGACGAGTCGAGCAACCTGCCTTTGTCATATCATCCCGTTGGTTTAGCGAAAGAGTCGCCGCCCGGATTCAATGTCGATGCGGCCAGTGCCATCGTCGGCCAGGGAGGGGATTCGTTCGCGCGGGCGAGGCGTGCGCTCACCGAATGGCGACACTTCGAGTTGGGATGGGTTGAATTGTTTCCGCGCGCCGCCTCGATCGAAGCAGGCACTGTCGTGGCTGTTCTGGTTCATCACCTGGGTTTCTGGTCGTTGAATGGTTGCCGCGTCGTTTACAAGTTTGGCGACGACGGCGTTTCGCGATTTGGTTTCGCGTATGGAACATTGACGAATCATGCAGAAATGGGCGAAGAGTCTTTCGAAGTTTCGCTGGCCCGCGAGACCGAAGAAGTGACTTACCGGATCCGCGCGGTCTCAAAACCTCGCGCGGTGTTGGCTCGTATAGGTTATCCGTATGCACGAATCTTCCAGTCTCGCTTTCGCAGAGATTCAATTGCCGCAATGAGGCGCGCTATCAAAGTTACCTAGTTGGCACATGATACGAACTGACAACATCAAGCGCGCTCTGATTAGGTATCTGCCGCTGACGCCGGCGATCTTTCTGGCAGTGCTCATACCGCGGTATTGGGTTGATTTGCCGCAGTATGACGAATGGGATTCGGTAACGTTCTTCGAACACTTGTCTCAGGGTTCCCTGACCGCGGGACTTCTGTTCAAGCAGGCAAACGAGTATCGACAGTTCTTTCCGAACGTGATTGTCGTGGCGCTCGGCTGGCTGACACGCTGGGACATTCGCTATGACATGGTGTTG
>QHXH01000617.1:2728-5721 GCA_003222855.1 Acidobacteriota bacterium | reverse complement strand
GATCGGCGTTGGCGTCGGGGTGGGCGTTGGCGTCGGCGCAGTCCCAACTTGCAGCGTTACCGTGGCGTTCGAACATGCTCCTAGATCGTCACAAATCTTGTAGACGAAAGTATCTGCTCCATTGAAGCCTGGCTCAGGTCGATAGGCCCACTTGTCCGTCGCCACGCCAAATAAACCTCCATGCTGCGGAAAGGAGACAAAGTCGGGCCCGTGGATGCCATCACCATCGGGATCAGAATCGTTTGCCAGGAAGGGGCCAACGATCGTAAAACTGTCCGTAATCGTATAAGAATCATCTACCGCGATGGGCGCTTGATTATTAACACTCAGGTTAACGGTCGTTGGCGTACAAAGTCCGAGGTCATCGCATACGTTGTAGATTAAGCTGTCAGATCCTATATAGCCGTAGTTTGGTGCGTACGCCCATCTATCTGCAGCGAGGCCAAACAGGCTTCCATGCAGCGGAAACGTAAGGATGCAGTCGTGACCACTTCCGCCGCACGTTATGCCATCACCGTCGGGATCTGAGTCGTTAGCCAGGAACTGACTGAAATGTTCAAAGTGACTGTTGCCGTCGCGCAGGCGTGTTGAGGATCACAAATCTGATACGTAAAGCTATCTGTTCCTACGTAACCCGTGGTAGCCATAAAAAAGACGTTACCATTGCCGTTGTTTGATATGGTGCCATGCGCCGGTCTGGTGGGAAAGTCGGAAATGAAAAACACCTCATTATCAGGATCTGAATCATTCGCGGTCACGTTTATTAGCGAACAACAGTGAATCGTAAAAGAATCGTCAACCGCTACCGGCGGCTGATTGTCAGGATTTTTGGAGCTGCAAAGCAACAGCAAGGGCAACAATGCAGGGCCGATTAGTACGCTGTGAAATCTTCGCGGAGAAAACGAGAACATGGGGGCTGCTTCCTTTCAAGATGATCGATTCATCGATCGGTTGAGCCGATCTCGAGGAAGAAGATTTCTTCCCGCGAGTCGCGCGACATCGGAGTCAGTCGTAACGAATCAACTGAACACCGGGGCGACCGAGACAACATTCAAAGAACTCTCGGTGACGAACGGCGCAAATATATAGTGGCTGTCAAGGTTAATTTTTTGCTACGTACAAGAGGCGGGCGAGAATAGCGTTAACGATCTTTGCACCGGTAATTCGACGATCGTGTGCTTTTATTTTCCTGGTAAAGACAAAACAAAAACGGCTGCCATCGCAGCCGTTTCTTCTCTCAGAAATGGTCGGGGCGAGAGGATTCGAACCTCCGACCTCACGGTCCCGAACCGTGCGCTCTACCAGGCTGAGCCACGCCCCGAATTAACGAATGGGATGATAACACGAGTGAACGAGCAAAGAGCAAAGAGCCAAGGGCAATAGAGCTAAGAGCGAAGCGGTGGCGAGAACTATGACGTCTTGCCGCACTTAGCCCTTGGCTGACTTAGCATCTTGCACTTAGCCCTTTTCACTTGGCCCTTTGCACTTACCCCTTTTGCTCTTAGCCCATAGCGTTCTGCGTGTGCCGGACGTGTCGCCAAATCCACCAGGCCACAGCGAGCACGATTAAAATGCCGATTACGAAATCGAATCGATGAAAAAGATTCTTCAGCCGCGGATCTTTGTCCCACTGCTCGCCTAATTTTTGACCCACGTACGCGAGCGCGAGACACCAGGGCAACGAGCCCGCGAATGTATAAATGATGAACTTCTTCAAATTCATGCGCGCGACCCCTGCCGGAAACGCGATGAAGGTCCGAATCGCCGGCAATAAGCGGCTAACGAAAACGATCGTTTCGCCAAATCGATCGAACCAACGATCAGCGAGATTCAGATCATGGTGAGAGATAAGCAGGTACTTACCGTACTTTTCGATCAGCGGACGGCCGCCATACATTCCGATCCAGTAGGCGACAAGTGAACCAACGACACAGCCGAACGCGCCGGCGATGCTGACCAGCCACAGATTGAACCGGCCCGTATAAACCAGATAGCCGGAAAACGGCATAATGATTTCAGAGGGAAGCGGAATGCAGGCAGACTCAATGGCCATCAACAGCACGATGCCTGCGTAGCCAAGCGTAGAGATCGTGGCGACGATAAAGGCTGAAAGAATTTCGATGATGCGGCCGATCATAAAGAGGTGGCGTCGTCAGTAGTCAAACAATGCCTGGTTCCTATGAGTACTGGCTCCTGTCTTGAGTCCGCTGCTTGTCAAGCTATTAACTGTCAGGTCTTCTCCCATCCGTGTTGCCCGATCAAAGGCACGAACTGACAGCTACCATGATCCTCGGTCCTGTATCCTTTCTCGGTCTTGATCACGCGTACCAGGGCCTGCGAATCACGAGTTTGGCCGATTGGTATCACGAGGCGGCCACTAACCTTTAGCTGGGCCACCAAAGGATCAGGAATACGTGGACCACCCGCAGCTACGAGAATGGCATCATAAGGACCATGCGCGCTCCAACCGAGCGTCCCGTCGAAGGCTTTGACTGTGGCATTGTAAATACCTAACGCGCGAATCCGCGCTTGCGCTTCTCTCGCTAACTCACCAATGCGTTCAATGGCATAGACCTGCGATGCCAGGCGAGCAAGTATCGCCGTTTGATAACCTGAGCCGGCGCCGATTTCCAGCACCCGGCTCTGCTTGTCAATCTCGAGCAGCTCAGTCATGCGCGCGACGATGAAAGGCTGCGAAATTGTCTGATTGAAATTTATCGGCAGCGCATTATCGTCGTAGGCACGGCCGCGCAGGGCTTCGGTCACAAAAAAATGGCGCGGGACCGAGCGCATCGCTTCAAGGACTGCATCGTTCTTAATGCCATAGTGGTCCCGCAAGCGCTCAACCATGCGTTCGCGCGGAATACGATATTCAAGGTATAGGGAATTCGGTCGTGAAGATGTGGAACTCAACTGTTTGGATGACGATCTATGTCGGCATGAGTTCCGAAGTCAAGACGTAATTCCACGAACCAATTTGCGGCAGCGCCCCA
>QHXH01000617.1:0-2701 GCA_003222855.1 Acidobacteriota bacterium | reverse complement strand
TCCGTGCCGTCTTCCGCATTTGAGCGGAAGTATTGTTCGCCAATCCAAAAGTAAGGCTTGCCGCGCGGATCGATGTGCTCGGTAATCACCGGCCGGGCATTCTTGATTCCCTGCCGCGTCACCTTCACACCTTTGATCTCGCCTTGTGGAACGTTGACGTTCAGCAGCGTGCCTTCTGGTAAGCCTTCGTTGAGAATCTTTCTCACCGCGAGCAGGGCAAAGCGCGCGGCTTCGGTAAAATCAAAGTGATCGCGCGCTACGAGACTGATCGCAATGCCCGGCACTCCGAGAATCGTTGCTTCCAGCGCGCCGGCCACTGTGCCCGAATACGTCGCATCATCACCGAGATTGCCGCCGTGATTGATTCCCGAGACACACAAGTGCGGTAGTTCGTCCTCGCTAAGTATCTTGTGCAGAGCCAGCGTTACGCAATCAGTGGGCGTGCCGTCAACTGTCCAATGTCGGGTATCAATCTGGCGAATGCGAAGCGGCCGTGAGAGCGTGAGGCTATGGGAAGCGCCACTCATTTCAGCAGCGGGCGCAATCACGAACACATCCCCAACTTCGCGCAATGTCCGCTCGAGCGTTTGCAATCCGTCCGAGTGGATGCCGTCATCGTTCGTTAACAATATGCGCGTCATTGTCTAAGTAATTCTGATTGATCGAAGAGCTCTCACACGGCCGCCTTTGTCTCATCGGACCGCAATCGGACTTCAGTTTTGACTTAAAACCGAGTGAGCCTTGAGTGTGATCCGCACGATTAGGACTTTGCGGCGACGGGACGTGGCCGCGGACGGCCTTTCTTCTTGTTGCGCTTGCGAGCCAGAGCTGACTTCAGCTTCGCCTTTTGGCCAGGGGGCATAAAGAACGCGTGCTTCTTAGCGTCTTTGATAATCTCCTCAGTCATCACCTTACGCTTAAATCGACGCAACGCGCTCTCGATCGATTCTCCCGGATTAATTGTAACTACTGCCATCTAAATCTCCATTTAAAAAGATTCGCTGATTACTAAGTTGTGGTTTCTATTTAACACGTGCCCACACTGTATGGTCAAGCGGGCAAAACAAAACCCTGCGACAATCAAAACTGTTCGCAGGGTAATGTTCGAATGTTAGGACTTAAACCGACGCAACCGCTAAGTCCTTCTTGCGGCTCAGGCCTTGAATCTGAACCGGCTTGTCGCCGTTATCCTCGGTTTTGATGTCCTGTTGCTTCAAAACCATCTCGTGATAAAGCTTTCGCATCATGACCATTTCTTCGTGCGCGGTCTTTGGACCTTTCATTTCGGGCTTGTTTGGGCGGGCCAGGTCAACCTCGTTTAGCTTGAGGTTGTGCGTAGCGTCCGTGAGCGGGACCTCTTTGCCGCCGGCGAAAATCTCGTGACGCCCGTGCTCTTCATACCATTTCGCAACCGTGGCGTTCTGGTGCATGTGTTCAATGATATTGCGCCAACCGATGCCGGTATTGTAGGCGCAGAAACTGATTTCGCCTTCCTGCGTGCCGTACGGAATGATGCACATTTCAGTGCGACGGAAGTCGTAGTTGAATAGATCCTGAAACCACATTCCGGCGATGAAAAGGAAGTTCCATCGATCGGAACGCCGCCTCGCGATATCGTCTTTGCTCCGGTCGCCGGAGACCTTCCCGTAATCTTTGCCCGTTAGGCCGAAGGACTTATCGAATTTCTTAAACAATTCATACAGGTTAAATTCCGATGGCGCATTCTGCGGCCGATAGTGCTTCAGCAGCGCAAGACCCATCATCAGGTTCGACATCCATTTTCCCCGCGCAGCATCCGTGATCTTGCGCATATCTTTGACCAAACCAGGGATGTTCAGGAACGCCGGAACCGGACTCATCTCCTTCGTTTCCTTGTCAATCATCACGGCCGTGCCGACACCACAATTCGGGTGACAACCGCACGAGACTTGACCCCAATCGGCACTTGGTCCGTGGACAAGATCGGCGAAATCGGCGAACGCTCCCATCAATGAGAGCGGAAACCAATCGCGCGTCGGCTCAGTTATGCCAACCTGATTCTTAACGTCGTGCGCCAGGTGCGAAAGTGTATAACGCTGCTGCAGACGACGTTCCGGCGTGATCGCCTCGTCACGGCCAGTGAAAGAAACTGGTTGAAACGAAAGGAACGCAATCTTCTTTGGATTATCTAACGCAAAGCGAATGATCGAGCCCACTTGATCGTTGTTTATCCCGTTCACGAGGGTCGTTACGAGCACGATTTCCACACCCGCCTCATGCAGGTTATTGATCGCACGAAGTTTGACATCAAATAAGTTGCCCACCTGTCGGTGACTGTTGGCATCGTTGCCAATTCCGTCAAATTGGAAATAAACATATCTGAGTCCTGCTTCGGCAGCCTCACGACAAAACTCCTTGCTCTTCGCGAACTCGATTCCGTTCGTCGCCGCCTGGACCGAGTTATACCCAACCTTTCGCGAGTAACGAATGGCCTCGATAAAGTGCGGCGATATGGTCGGCTCGCCACCGGAAAATTGAACCGACATCTGTCGCCGCGGCTTGATCGAAATGGCGTTATCGAGGATCTCCTTGATCTCGTCCATGCCAAGTTCATGCACGAATCCAACCTGGTTCGCGTCCATGAAGCACGGGTCGCACATCATGTTGCACCGATTCGTGAGGTCGACGGTCAGCACCGCACCCCGTCCGTACTTAATAGTGC
>QHXH01000604.1 GCA_003222855.1 Acidobacteriota bacterium | reverse complement strand
GTTAAAGTCGATGAATTCACTGCCAAAACTGAATACGGTCTTATTTAGTACGTTGTCGAATTCGACGACGGGTCGCAAGCGAACGTGCTCGTTGAATTTGAACTCGCGGCTCACGTTCAGATCAAAAATGAATTGACCCGGACCTTGCGCGGCATTGCGCGGCAGATTTCCAGTTTGCCCGATTGTCGGCAACGCGAACTGATTGAGAATTGATGCATCTATTGGCCGGCCCGGCTTCCGCCATTTCAGGACGCTCGTATCGCCGGTGAAAATCGGCCGGTCATTGTTGATATCGTCGAGATTTCGATCGGCGCCGATACCGATGTTGAATGGCGCACCCGAGGCTATGCGCAGGATCGGCGAGATACGTAATCTTCCCAGGAGTTGTGGCGTGTCGACCGTGCCTGAGAATGCAAAGCGATGCCGCCGATCTTGCAGTCCGTAGGCCACCTCACGCTGAAAGTCCCCGGCGACCAGCGCGTCAGAAGTATTCACGACGCCATCGTCCTTCAAAAATGACAGCGTATAGACCGCGCGAAATGAAAATGACGCGCCCTTCTTTGACTGGCGAAATCGATTACGCACTTCGAACGTGACACCGTGATAGTAGCTGTTGCCCACGGGAATCAATTGCTCCACTTCGCCCTTCGCCGGATCGGGACGCAGCGAACTGAGCGCCGCCAGCGCGGCACTTACGGAGGTCGTCGACGTCAAAGCATTGAGATTAATAAGCGAAATGGGAATGCCGAATTCGGTTATGCGAACGACTGAGTTCGGGTTCGCAGGATCAGTTGGATTCAAAACGAACCGAATTAAATCACCGGCGGTCGAAGTGTTCAGAATTGGACGCACGCCACCGGCTTTCGAAAGAAAGTTTGCGAAGTCACGCGACGCCAGGTAATCAGTAAAGTTCTTAGATCCCTTCGGCAAGACGGGTGCGTTTACGTTGTACTCGCGCCAGAGATGCAGGTTGCGATTCCAGGTGTAGTTCACTTCGACGACGAAACTCTTCCGCACCTGGCGCTCAATACCAACGTTGGCCTGATAGCTTTCGGGAATTCGCAAGCGTGGATCGAGTCGCCGCAACAATCCACCACCTGCTGAAGTGCCAGTGTTGCCGACGGCGAATTTTTTGATGAGTGTTGAATCAGCCGTAAGTGTCTGCGGAAATTTCAAGTTGGCCGCGATGAAAGCACGGCGTTGTGCGCCGGTCATTACTTTTCCCGTCGCGCTGTCAGTCAACGCGTCAGTATCGAAAAACAATTGCTGTGCGCCCGTAGTAAAGTCGTCGATCGTTCGCAATAACGCGCGGTTATAAAAGATTCCGGCGCCGCCGCGAATCACCGTCTGGCCGGATTTAAGCGGATCGTAAGCAAACGCCAGGCGCGGCCCGAAGTTATTCAGATCCTTGACGATGCTCTCGTCTTCAAAGCGCAGGCCATAGCTCAACATGAAATTCGATTTGATGCGCCATTCGTCCTGCGCGAACACCCCAATGTACGTGTTGTGCTGTCTCGAGGTCGTAAGAAAATTCTGGCGAAAGCGGCTCGGAATGTTCGCGAGAAAAT
>QHXH01000603.1:2040-6274 GCA_003222855.1 Acidobacteriota bacterium | reverse complement strand
AACTTACAATTTCAAAACTGTTGCTACGCTTCCAGCATTTGGGACAAACGTCCCTAAATTGGTCGACGGACACTGTAATATCCTCGGGTCCGTGTGCACCTCCATGTCGTAGCGAGGAGTCGGCCACCGACTGTCAGTATCACCTGCGTGAGCAGGTTGATCGTGACTCAAGCCTAACGAGATGAGCGTCTGGACCGCCGTGCTCACGCAGGTGGGCCCGCATTATTCTGTTAGCTCGCGGACGTTTTTTCGCTCTCTGGCCGGACCAAACGCCGCGAAAAATATTCGACCGTGCGTCGAAGTCCTTCGCGCAGGGGAATCTTCAGCGACCAGCCCAGAAGTTTCTCAGCCCGCGCACTGTCGGGGCGTCTTTGCTGTGGGTCGTCCTGCGGAAGCGGAAGATATTCTAGTTCGATCGGTACGCCGCACGAGCGCCCGACCTCATCCGCTAATTCTTTGATCGTAAACTCGCTCGGGTTTCCCAGATTAACCGGATCGTGAACCTCGTCCACATTCATCAAACAGATCAAGCCTTCGATTAGATCGTCAACATAACAAAACGAACGCGTCTGTTCGCCGGTCCCATAGATCGTGATCCTGTCGCCGCGGAGCGCCTGGACTATAAAGTTCGAGACCACCCGGCCATCGTTCTCGAGCATTCGGGGGCCGTAGGTGTTAAAGATACGGGCGATGCGCGTGTCAACTTTATTCTGCCGGTGATAATCCATCATTAAAGTCTCTGCCAGGCGCTTGCCTTCGTCATAACACGAGCGCACTCCCACTGTATTCACATAGCCCCAATATTCTTCCAGAAGTCGAGGCCTGGAGAATACGCGCGTGAACTCGCTTGGCCAGTCCGAGCATGTTGATGGTGCCCATGACACAGGTCTTAACAGTCTTAACCGGATTGTACTGATAATGAACCGGCGAGGCGGGACAAGCCAGATTATAAATCTGGTCGACCTCGAGCAGGATTGGTTCAATAACATCATGACGCAGGAGCTCAAATCGCGGGTTACTGATCAGGTGCGCGATATTTTCTCGCCGTCCGGTAAAAAAATTGTCGAGACAAATTACGTCGTTCTCTTCGGCCAGCAGGCGTTCACAAAGATGCGAGCCAAGAAAGCCCGCGCCTCCGGTAATCAGGATTCTCAAGTTTTTAGGAGACTGCGTCATCATCTTTAAGCGGCCTTGCGATTCATCGTTGGGAGGTACTACGGCAGCGCGCGGTAACTTTGCGAATATATCCTGCAGAAAGACTTCCAGTCCCTCTCGCCCAACCAAATCCTAAACTGCCCGGTTGGGGATCCACTAGATGGTTAACGGCTCCGCCGCTCGCAGAAGATTTGGCTCGATCTTTACCGCGCGCTTCCTCGTAGATCGAAAACATGCGGACCATGCGGCCGGATTTTCGCCCTCCAGTTCCCAGTCGAGTTCGAAGCCGCCGATTGTAAACGCGCAATCGACCAACTCCCAAACAGCGTGCGTCTTTCCGGTTGCCAGCACATATTCAGCTCGGTAGTCGCCGAGTATTTCTGAACAAGTCGATCGACACCGTAAGGTCGTCGTGTCCCTGAGCACCTCCATGCCGCAAAGAATCGTTACCCGCCGGAGTTCCGAGGCAGGACCAATAACGTTGGTGCAGAACCTCAGCCACCATGTAGTACATGACGTTAATATAATCAGGATGCTGAATCTCCATAACTTTGCAATCACGCGGCGCCCACACCATGTTGGTTAGTCCAGCTCCGTGAGGGCCCACAACGATCTCAGCTTGAGCAAAGAGCCGCACCTGTTCGGCAATACTTAGCGTCTCGAGCTCTGCGATGATGAATCCGTGGTCGTGCAAGAGGGACTCGATCTGATTTTCATTGACGAGACGCCGCTTAGCGGCGAGGCGACGAGTAATATATACACGTTTAGGCGTCGGCTCGGGCGGCACCGTTGCTAAGAGACGCTCTCTGAGCCATTGCAGGCAATAAGGGTTTATTCCAATATATGGTGGAAAATATAACTTTTCTAGTTGTACGAAATACGTCCCGAGCTCGACTAAGTCCTGATGAGCGAAACCGAGGAGCTCCAGACTTTCCAACTGCCAACGGTTCAGAGGGGAGTTGACGATAAGACGTGGGCAGTCGTTTGCTACTAACTCGTGAGCGAAGAGCCTCGGCAATACCTCAACAATCCAATGGTAATAGCCAGACGAATACGGGCTGGCAATCGTGTAATAGCTTCCTGAGAGGGACTGTGGTGTAGGCAGCCTTAACGACCTGTATATGCGATTTTGCTGGAAGAGACCGCCGGACCACACCGACTCTTTGAGGATGCCCTGATCAGGTGTAATCACGCAGCCGTCGGGTCCCAAAACGCGCGCAGATGGGATTGTTGCCAGAAACGGCGCGCGAAACTCAAGATAGTCGTGCAGGAGATTTGGATGTATGCCGTCAACGCCTGGGGGAGCCGGACTCAAGCGCGGAACCCGCATTGGTTCGCCAAAGGATCGATACATCGGCGCAGTGACACCAGATGTAGGATTTCGATTCTTTACCCATTCTTCTACGCTGAGAATCTCCCGCCGTGGAATGCCTAGAACGATCGAGCTCCCTGGTAACACCCGCGCTGCTCGTACAAGCAAGCGCCGAACTTGAAATAGTAGACTGTAGCAAAAGATTTTAAGGCGTAGCATGGATATGGCAATTACCAGCGGAAGAATCAAACAGCCTTTCGAGAGAACTCCGTAAGGTCATTGCTTGGCAGTCCGCCCATCACGAGCTTAGTTTATCAGTAAATAAATTTGATAACTTCCGTGACGGTCCGGATATCGACGTCGGTTAGTCCAACTGAACAAGGCAAGCTCAAGGCTGAGTGATTGAGGGCGTCTGCAATTTCGCCCCCACACACTTCAGCGTGCGCGTAAGCCGGAGACCGGTGCAATGGCTGCCAAAGTGGACGAGTCTGGATGCTGTGATCGGCTAGCCGCTGCATCAGGGCACGGCTGTTGTTGCCGTACGGCGATTCGTTTACCAGCACGGTGTACATCCAAAAAATGCTTCTGGCCCAGGAGGCTTCCGGCATCGGCGTTATGCCGGGCACGGATCCAAGAGACTCGTGATACTGGGCCGCGATCGATCGCTTTTTTTCGATGAAGCGGTCAAGGCTTTCCATTTGCGCGCAACCCAACGCCGCTTGAATGTTCGTCAAACGATAGTTGTATCCAATCTCATTATGAATGTACTCGACCGGATTGTCCTTCGCCTGCGTGGAGAGGTATCTGGCTCTCTCGGCCCATGCCTCGTTGTCGGTAACAATCATTCCGCCGCCGCCCGTTGTAATAACTTTATTGCCGTTAAAGCTGAAACAAGCGACGTCGCCGAGATGTCCGACCATGCGCTCCTTATAGATTGCCCCTAAACTTTCGGTTGCGTCTTCAATCACGACAAGGTTGAACCTGCGCGCGAGTTCGACGATGGGATCAATGTCGCAGGGGTGACCGAGGATGTGCACGGGCAATATGGCCCTCACGCGCCGACCGGTATGCTGGTTGCGAAGCTCGCCGTTGGCCCAGAGGCACCGGTGCTCGAGAAAGTTCAATACCTTCTCTGCATCCATTTGCCAGTAAGCCGGCTCGGCGTCTATAAAGACAGGCCATGCGCCGGCATAGCGCACAGCATTTGCCGGAGCAATAAAGGTGAGGGCCGGCACCAGAACTTCGTCATCGGGTTTGACGCCGGCCACCAACAACGCCAGGTGCAGTGCGGCCGTGCCATTAACGGTCGCTACCGCGTGCTCGGTTCCAACATAGTCGGCGACCATTCGTTCAAAGCGATCGACGAATGGACCGGCGGACGAAACCCAGTTGCTATCGAGGCATTCCTTAACATATTTCCATTCGTTACCACGAATTTCTGGTACGGAGAGCGGGATCGTTCCGATAGGCGCCAGCGCGTCTGGCTCAAATGGTATAGACGCCCAGCCTGTATCTTTCATTATTTTCACGTATCCATTCGATGGTGCGAGATAGGCCTTCTTCGAGACTATGTTTTGGTTCCCAGCCGAGCAGCTCTCGCGCTTTGGTGGGGTCGGCGCAAAGCCTCTCGACCTCGCTGCCCTCGGGCCGTACGCGTTCATTCTCGGTAACGACAGGAAGATCTTTCCCCAGCGACTTGAGAATAGTGGCTGCAAGTTCTCCTATGGAAATCTCGCGACCGGTTCCGAGATTGATTACCTCACCGAC
>QHXH01000603.1:0-1860 GCA_003222855.1 Acidobacteriota bacterium | reverse complement strand
ACGATCTTGTCTGCGCCAATCTTCGTGGCCGAGTAAGGCGACTGGCCTTGAAGCGGATGACGCTCATTGATTGGAACGCTGCACGCCGTCCCATAGACTTCACTGGTGGACGTATGGACCACTAAGCCCACGTCATTGCGAATGGCTGACTGCAAGACATTCAAAGTGCCTTCTACGTTGGTGCGCACATACGACAGCGGAGCGTGATAGGAGTAGGGAATGGCAATCAGGGCCGCGAGGTGAAAAACAATGTCAACACCCTCGACCGCGCGATGCGTGATGTCCTGATCGCGGACATCGCCGAGCACCACCTTGACGTCGTTCTTAATTCGGGATTGATCGAGCCAGCCCCATGAACCGGCTGAGTTGTAGCGCACTAAGGCACTCGTCCGCGCGCCCAGGGATACCAGACGCTCAACCAGGTGGCTACCGATAAAACCGCCGGCGCCCGTTACTAAAACGCGCTTGCTTTTCCAGTCCAAAACTTGTTATCGGCTCTTTGGTCGACGTCGTGGTCGTCCAGGATTTCATTAGAAGTCAAAAGCGTCCCGCGGCAACATCGATTTTGGCCTGATCGTAGTGATCAGATTTTCCAATGTCGAGCCAGTATTCCCGAATCGGAAAACAGACGACCGGCCGCTTCTCCTTTAGAAGTTGCTGAATCAGATCGGGAATATCGTAGTGTTGACCGTTGGGAACCAAATGCCTGATCGAAGGATTTAATAGGTAAATGCCGGCGTTAATGAATTGCCGGACCAGAGGTTTCTCCGAAATACCTTTGACTGCTGTGCCATCCGTATCGATCACTCCATAGGGAACGCGAAACTCGTATTGCCGCACCGCGACGGTCAAATCGGCGTTGTGTTCGCGATGAAAGTTGAGCATCGCATGAAAATCCACCCGCGTTAGGATGTCGCCATTGATTACCAGCAGCGGTTCGTCTGATTCTTCCAGCAAGCTCAGCGCGCCGGCGGTGCCGAGGGGTTGGTCCTCTTGTACATAACGAATGTCGACTCCGAAATCCTGTCCGTCTTTGAAATGCTCGGCGATCATTTCCCCTTTGTAGTGAGTTGCTACGTTCACCTGACGAATTCCCGCTTCGCGCAATCCATTGACGATAATTTCGAGCAGTGGCCGATCGCCGATCGGCAACATAGGTTTCGGGAGGTCATCGGTTAGCGGGCGCAGCCGGGTGCCATAACCGCCAGCCATCACGATGGCTCTCAGGGGTAACTCGTACTCTTTGACCAACTCGCTGAGCAGCGCGACATCCACCACTTGATCGCCCTCGTTCAGCAAAGGAATGTGCCGAATACCCCGCTCGGTCATCATATGAAGAAGTTCCGAGTCGGGCGTTCCAACGTAGGCTGTAAATGGAGTCGCATATGATTGGCGGCGGTCCAGCACCTGCTGGACCGGTAAATCCAGATTCATGCCGGACAGAATCGAACGGCGGATATCACCGTCCGTTATGGTCCCAATCAGATGGAATTCTTCATCAACAACCAGGGCGATCCCCTTGGCGTTTCTGTCGATGCACTCCATCACCTCCTGAACAGACATTGAAGTCGTGACCATCAGATTGGTAGGTTCTGACATCAACTCTCGACACCTTTCTTGATCGTTGCCGGCACGCCCACGACCAAAACAAACTCCGGCACATCAGAAACCACGACCGCGCCTGCGCCCACAATACTCCCCCGGCCGACACGTATCCCTTCGCGAATGGTTGCTCCGATACCAATATGCGCGCCGTCGCCAATCTTAATCGATCCGGCCAGCCGGGCTCCAGTTGCTACATGCACGTGATTGCCGATCATGCAATCGTGTTCGACAATTGCTCCGGTATTAATAATCACG
>QHXH01000206.1 GCA_003222855.1 Acidobacteriota bacterium | reverse complement strand
GGCTGAGACCTACCAACGCGGATTCCATGCTGTAGTAACTGTTAAGACAATTGAAGCCGCGCGTGCCGTTGATGAGCGCCGCCAAACCTTCGCGCACCTCGCGTGTATCCTCGATGATTACCACGCGGATGACACCGTCGCCGGGTGTCCCATGTTCGAGTTCCATCTGGGCGTTAACCGACAATTGCTCCAAAGTCTTTCTCAAGGCTTGGCGAACCGACGAAGCTTATCGGCGAATCGGTTCGCTGTCACCTACACGGAGGGGTAGGGTGCAACTTATAAACTGCGTGCGGGCATCGCCGGAATCCGAGCGCTGACAGTCGTTCCTTTTCCTTCGGCCGTTTCGACGCTTAGCGTGCCGCCAAGCCTGTTGGCGCGCTGGCGCATATTCTTCAAGCCGTGTCCTTCGGCGCTCGCTGAAGGGTCGAAACCAGTTCCATTATCTGAAACTTCCAGCGTAAGAAAGGATCCATCAGCCTCGAAATCGATCTTGACCTTTGAGCACTGCGAATGACGCGCGGCATTGTTGACGGCTTCTTTGAAAATTAGCAGGAAGTCGCGCCGCACATCGACGCCGAGCTTCAGATTGTGATCGGCGTTGGGAGCGTTGAACTCCAGACTTATGTCACGCAAAGTAAAGATTTCATCGGCGTGCTGCCGCATCTTGCGCGTCAGATCGCGAAGACTGTCACGCTCAGGATCAATGGCCCAAACGATGTCGCTCATCGACGCCACCGACTCGCGCGCAATCTCCGCAATCGACGAGAGTGGATTTCGCGACTCCTCGTCGCCATTGGCAAACTGCTGCTTGACAACCTCGCTGAGAATGCTGATGCGCGTGAGATTCGCGCCAATGTCATCGTGCAAATCCGTGGCGATGCGCGCGCGCATGTTCGCGACCTCCAGCAGGCGGCCGACGCGATAGCGGTAGAGCACAAAAGCCGCGCCGCCTATGGCGAGCACAACGAGCGCGATGAACCACCAACGCAGCCATAGCGGCGGCAACACGCGGAAGGTGATCGCGGCCGGCGTCGCGCTCACTTCTCCATCCGCGTTCATCGCGCGCACAAGAAAGCGGTAACGGCCTGACGCCAGATGTGGGTAAGTCACGGTCCTTTGCGTGGTGGGAGCGCTCCAATCGCGGTCTGTCCCCTCGAGCATGTATTGATAACGAAGCGACTCGCCCGGCGCGAAGCCCAGGCCGACGAAATCGATCTGCAACTGATTCGCGTTCGCTGCGAGATCCGTTAGATGTAACTCTGTCTCGCCGATTGCTGAAATGTTTTGCGCTGCGCCGGCGATGCGCAAGCCCGTCAGCAATACGGGCGGTGGCGACGATTGTCGCTCCGATTCGGGAAGGAAGCGGGAAAGTCCCTGCGATGTTCCCACCCAAAGCCAGCCATCGCGCGCGCAAAAGGCGGCGGCAATCTTTCCCGCCGCCAGCCCGTCGGCCACTGTGTAGTGTCTGACGCGGCCGGTTGACGGATCGAGCTGATCGAGACCCTGTCCCGTGCCGATGTAGATGCGTCCATAAAGGTCTTCAGTAATTGTCAGGATGACGTTGCTCGACAGACCCTGCGCAGTCGTATAACTCGTAAAAGTCGGGCGCTCCGCTTCGGCGCTATCGACCCGAATCAGGCCGCTGCGCGACGAAGCCAGCCAGACGATGCCATGACGATCGGTGTAAATGTCCGTCACTCCGCCAGGTAGGGCGCCGTCTCCGGGGCTGAAAAACTTGAACGTCCCTTCACGGAAGCGTGCAACGCCGGTATTGAAGCCAATCCAGACGTCGCCCGCTGGATCTTCGCCGAAAGATCGTGCCAATTCGTCATAAAGCGATGGCAAACCTGCGGCGCCGTTTAGATCGCGCAGAGTTTGGGTTGCGCGGTCCCAAAGGGCGAGATCGTTCCCAGCAGAGTCGATCGTCGAAATCCAAATTCGTTCGCGGGAATCTTCAAAGATGCGAAAGACCTGTCGCCCGGCGAGTACACTCTCTTTGCCGAAGACAGAGAGCGGGCGCGCACCCTTGATTTGGGTGAAGTCGTCCGCGGGTGGGAAGCGGTAAAGTCCCTCTTCGCTTCCCATCGTTATCCACCACTCGCCGTTGCGCGCTTGCAGGGTGACGCCCTCACCGACCCAACCCAAAGTTTTCCCCTTCAGGGCGTCGGGCAAGAACCATGTAAGGTGATGTCCGTCGAAATGACCAAGACGGGGCCAGTAGATGGCTTGGCTCTGATTTAGCAGGTCAACCTTCCCGCCGTCGAAGATGCTGGCGCGTTTGTCGCCGAGAACGTAGCCGCGAAAGTACACCCCGCCCGCCCGGTCAGCGTAGATGGCCTGCACATTCATGATGCCGTCCTGACGGTCGTAAGTGACGATGCCGTTGTGCGCCAGCTTCATCACCCCTCCTTGCACGCTCCCGAGCCAGAGATTGCCGGCCGCATCTTCGGCCAGCGCGCTGATGGCGTCGTCGCTTAAGCCGTTCTTCAGCGTGTAAATATGGTAAGGCCGGCCCTCTGCGTCGCCCTCGGGGACAAATTCAAGGAGTCCGTGCGCGATCCCAGCCCAGAGCCTGTGATCAGAGGTCTCGAAGAGTTGGTTGATCCATTCGCTCTGGGTGATGTCGTGCGTGTTGAGCCTAAACGTGACCGAGGGCGTTGCATGCGTCTCGTCGGTGGTGAGGCGGAAGAATCCTGCGTTGCGGGTTCCCACCCAAAGCTGTCCTTGATGATCAAGCAGGAGGTCATGAAGGAAATCGTCCGGCAAGCCTTGACGCTTGTCATAACGCGCCGTAGCGCCATCGTGCCAGCGGCGATACAGCCCGGCCGGCGTGGCCAGCCAGAGCGATCCATATCTGTCTTCGACGAGGTCGTTGACGTAATGCTGCTCGGGATAATCGTTGGGCATACCAACCTCCACCGGTCTGAGTGACAGGTGATCGTCAGCGGTTTCCAGCCGGTAGAGTCCCTTGTACGTGCCGCACCAAATCTGGCCATCATGCGCTTCCAGTAGCACTGAGATATAACGCGTGTGCCTGTCCTCATCAGCCGGCGCAACCACCGTGAACATAGGGGACGCTTCCGGGTTACTAGCGCTGCGATTTGCAGGTCTGCCTTTTGGATTGAAGCGAACCAGGCCGGCGTTTGTCGCTACCCAATACTCGCCTCCGCGGGTTTCTAAGATATCGTTTACGTGTGGGTGCGGGAGACCTTCAGCAGTACCGTAGTTGGTGAACGAGTAACCATCGAAGCGCGATAAACCTTCGGCGGTACAGAACCAGAGGAAGCCGCGCGAATCGCGTACGATGCGGTTGATGCCATTGTCCGCGAGGCCATCCGCGGTCGTGTAAGCCTTGAGCGGCAGCCGTTCGCCAAGCACAGCCGGACATACGCAAAAGAGCAGGAGCAGCAGCGATAAGCTGCGCTGACCGTTTTTGCTTTGGTTCGATTCGATGCGGCTCATCTCGGCTTATAAGAATTTCCGTCCCGGACACGAATCAAAGAAAGCGGATTCGTCAAGATACCTGGGCTATGCTCGGGCTAGCTAGTCTAATCACGCGTCACCCGTTCAACCCTTTCGTTTAGGAAGGGGTCACAGTATACGACCACCAGACCCAGCTAAGGTGAGAATAACGGTGCTCTGGTTCTTAGTCGAAGTCGAGGGCCTCTGTAGCCTTCGCAGTTGCGGCTCTCAATATCTGACAACAAAATTGAGCATGCAAAATCGATATGAGAGCGAAGCGTGCGTGCTAAATCCACGGAAGCTTTGGCGGCTGCTGGACCGCTTTAGGAAAGGATGGGAAACACGAAGGAGGGGAAAAGATTATCGTGCCGGAGGTGCCTATAGATCATAGAAGTGCAGATCGGATGCGGACAGTAGCTTAGTAATGTAAATTACCTGGCCGGTGTGCATTGAGAAATGCTCAACGACGTGCAGGATCGCTTCAAGTACCGAGACCTCCAAACCCTGGATGGTGCGACGCTCAAGAAGCTGATTCGGATTGAATTGTGCCAGCGTCGCATCGACGTCGGCCAGCGTCCGGGTTAGCAGCGAATGAAGATCGCCGCGCGTAATAACGGTGCGTTGGGCAAATTCGGCGTCTCGCTCACGTAAGTCCGCAGCGCCTCCAACACCGCAAACAATCCATTGGCGCGCATTGCCGCTCAGATGCAACAGCAGGTTCCCAATGCTGTTCGATTGTTCATTCGGCCGCCACCAGATTTGTTCATCGGTCAGCCGCTCGAGACACCTTTCGATTCTTGGCAGGAAGTCTTCGACTAGATGATAGCGCGAGCGCGAAATAAACTCCTGGTTCGTGTCACTCATGAGTCCGTGTCAGAAGCCCGACCGTCAGGGAGGGCTTGATTGGCAAGCTTGCCCCCCTTACGGTCGGGCTTCTGAAACTAATACTCCTCTGCGAGTTCCAGTTCTTCAGGCCGTTGCTTGTGCTTTGCTTTTCGTCCCGCGGGTCGCGCTTTTGGATCGGGCTTGGCCGCACTCAAGGGGTGCCCCGGAGGCGCCAGCGGTCGGCGAATCGAACTAATGATCGATGGCTTTCGCTTCCCGCGTTTCGAGCGTGAAGATTTCATCGCGTTTTGGTCGGGGCGATTTCCAACGCGATGCTATCGCCGCACGCTTCGACTGTCAATTGTTTTGATTGATTAGTTCGCCGTTATTCGGGCCGCCATTTCCTGAGACCGCCGGGGCTTGCGCTTCTCGGAGTTATCTCCCGGAATCCAGGCACGCCTTCAGCGGGGATGTCAGCCGGAAAACGTCCACACCTGGAACGCGCGCACTCAAGTGACAATCGCGATCGCGGTACGGCTGGTCTGTTCCAGATGGGACGGCGAAAAACTCTTAGGCTTCGTTGGGCTGTTGGCGGCGAGAGCGAATCAGGTTTTCGATCGCTGTGGCAGTTTCTGCGCGCTGTCGTTGTTCAAATTCGGTGACCCAATTGGTAACCGTGTTGACAATGTCGTGGGCAGTCTTGCGGGCAACTTTAGGTTTGCTCCGCTTGCGGTTTACGCGCTCAGCACGTTTGACGATTTTTACTTTTTTGTCGGACATAAGCTAATTCAGAAATAAATTAATAAGGAGAGCAGGTTGCAATCAGGGTAAACGAATTATCTGGCTGAAAGTTCCGGCTCGGTTGGCCTTGTCTCTTGGGAAAGCAACTATTAGACGCCAGGCCGACTAATATAGTTGCAGAAAGAATACTACAAAATGTTACGAGTGTGTTAATTCTGAGCTGGTTTCAGCTTCGGCCTTCGCTTTCATATCGACTTGCCAGAGCTTCCGCTGGGCGATGTAGGCCAGCACCGTAAGCGCAATCACGCCTCCACAAGCCACCCATGGCAACGCGCCCCGTAATCCGCGAGTGCCGAACTTGATGATGAAACCATTGATGACGATCAGCGCGATGCGCAACTCGGTGGGCCCGAAGCGCGAGAAGCTCACGCGAAATTCATCGGTCGCCGCCAGCATGAGAAAAGTGTGGAACATGAACGCGCTAAAGACGCACAGCACCAGCATCATGCTGAATACGGAATTTGGCGGGATGAGAAACGAATACCCGATCAGGATCGAACAGAGAAATCCGTAATCGAACAAGTGGTCCATATAAAACCCCCACTTGCGCAACCCAGTGTCGCGATACTTGCCCAGTTTCCCGTCAAAATGATCTGTGAAGTAATGAAGGACGATCATTAGGTTCGTCAGCCACAACCAGCGCAGATCGCTCGCCGCCAGATAACCAAAGACAACGATCAGAACAGACCATACCGGAGTGAGGAGCGTCAGATGATAAGTCTCAAGCCACCGTGGAATTCTGGGCAGAACGAACGCAGTCAGGCGTCGCTCGAGTGGCACCAGAAATCCGCTATTAGTCTTGCCGGCGCCGGCGAATGGCTGTCGCCCGTAAACGCGCCTCGTCCAATCTGGCTCAGCATTCATGATTTGTGCCGCATCAATTTCTCGTTGCATGTCATCGACCCTCAGTTATTTCAACGCTGGCGATCCGAAACGCCGTTAATGAGCAATCTTTGAGCCACAACCATCAAGCACCAACTCACTTGTCGCTTAGCCAAGGCAGATTTCTCTCTTTCAGACTTGCAAGATGAAAGTATGACAGTTGGCGGGTTTCGACTGCGCCGCAATAATAGTTAGATGAACACAACCGACTGTGACATGGGAATTTCAAACCGTTTGCGGCAGCGAGGGCAAGCAAGCATGTCGTCGATGCGGACCATATAGTCCCGCGATTTCGCGAACCGCGCACGATCCATTTCATTAGCGCCGCGCGGCGCCGTTTGTTTTCTCGTTCGCGTCAACCAACGCACATCATAATCATTGCGTTCGCGACAGTGCGGGCACACGAAAGAGGCGCGTTTGGTCTCCTGCTTTTCGTTGAAAAAATCTCGTTCGTCCATGAATAAGCGGCCCTTCGTATAAGGTCGTGTCAGAAGCCCGACCGTGAGGGAGGGCTACGAAGCCCTTGCTCACGCGCGGGCTTCTGACACACATGCACCGCGGTCGAGCTTTCAATTCAAATCATTCTTCCGATTCTCCGGTAGCCGCGCTCGCTGTAGCCGTCATCACCATATTTGGGCGAAGGAGTTTCTCGACCGCCTTCACCAGCCGGCGGCCATCGACGGGTGCAGGTTCGAAGCCGTCGGCGCCCTGCGCTAGTGCAATGGTTGGTTGCCCGGTTCCCCATTCAGCGATCGTCAATACCATCAGACGGCGCAACGCGAGGTTAGACCGAATTCGCTTGATTAAAGCAACGCCCGAGATCGGCTGGTTCAAATTTACGATCACCAGGTCGAACTGCAACTGGCTCAGTCGCTCATAGCCATCGTCGGCATCCTGCGCAACTGTAACCGTGAATCCATGTCCGTCGAGCACCCGCTGAAGAGACGCGTTTGGCTCGCCGTCTGAGATGATCAGGATTCGTTCGTACATCGGTTACGCCTCACCCGAAACAATAACGTTGGCCCGGCGAGTAGTCCGCCGCTCGGGGTTTTAAGCAGGCACAAACGGTAACGGAACCGCTCGCGCCGGCGAGCGGGTTACCGCACCTTGATATCAATGAGCGCTTACCCGCTCTGTACCCGATTCACATAGATCGCGCAGGTATTGAAAGCTGTAAATGCCGGTTTCATGTCCGTCGCTCCAGCGAAAATTCAGCGCGTAGCGACCGACGATCGAGACATCCTTAAACTCAACTTCGTCCGGGATGACTTCCGGTTTCAGCGTCCGCTCTCCGGTCCATTCGTTTACACATTGCGCGCAAGGGCACGCTCGACGCAACCTCGCAGCGTCATAGTCGCAAACTTTTTCGTCGGCCCAGCTAATCCGCAGGTGCGTGTCGCTCACTTGCGAAATCTCGCGCGGCTCGATCGCTTGACGTCGCTCTGCGATGTCCATATTTTCAAGCCCTCTCTATCGACCACCCCACGCGAAACGCTCGCGCGGGGACCCCGGCTGGTCGGGCTACCACCCACTGCTTACTTCCTTCACTGCTGCCTCGACTTCTGCGGCCTTCACTTGAAAATGCGACGCGTTCCAAACAATTTTGCCGTCTTTGATAATCAACACCTGTGGCGTCTCGTGATTCACCTGCCAGCGCTTTTCAATCTCGGTTGAGACAGAACGCGCGTGCTGCACAACCACTATACCAATGGGAAATGTCAGCTTCGACATTTCAGCGTAGGCGCGCGAACTGACGCCGCACGTATTGCTGTGCTTGAACACCACGCCGACCGAACCATTCAGGTTCGCCACAAAACGATCCAGAGACTCAAGATCGTCGATTTCAATGAAGTGATTATCCATCGTTGTTCGCGCTACGATTCGCTTCATGATAGACCAGCGAGTAGCTAGCGACAATGTTGAGGTTAAGAACAGCATTGACAAAGGCTTAAGCGACGCCTAGCCTGTAAGTCACAAAGTCGAATCAATGTTGTTTCCAGGCCATAACACGGCCCACTCTCTTACGAATCAAAATTCCGCTCTTGGAGTTGACTATGAAACCGACAGTCCCCTTTTCGAAGTCGATACTTCTGCTAATCGCTTGCACCTTCCTCTTCGCAACTATGAATGCAGCCGCGCAGCGACGTGGCCAAGCGCCACAGAAATCCACAAGCAAAGCCGCCGGTCTCGTAGATGAGGCTGACAAACTCGCCGCGGACAAGAAGTACCCGGAGGCGATCGAAACTTACAAGATCGCGACTCGCCTCGATCCAAATTATGCGCCGGCCTTTGGCGGGCTTGGCGATGCGTACTTCAACAGCGGAAATTCGGAACAGGCTTTGGCCGCCTACAAAGAACAAGTACGCCTCGCTCCCAATGACGCCGACGCGCAATACGATCTCGGCTATTTCTTTAACGCGATGGGCCGTCACGGCGAGGCGTTCGCGCCACTGGTGAAAGCCACCGCGCTCGATCCGTCTTTTGCCGAAGCCTTCTATGGAATTGGGTACGCGTACTCACGCGGCGCCGATTTTGAAAAATCGATCCCCTTCTTTCGCAGCGCGATAAAAGCCAAACCTGATTACGGCGATGCGTATTACGGGTTGGGTCAGGCGTACGCGCGCCTGGGCAAAGCCGAACTGGCGAACGAACAACTGAAGAAGCTGAACACGGTCGATGCGAAATTAGCGCGCAAGTTGGAAAAAGAAATTCAGACTGCACTCGCGCAGGCGTCGACCGCGCAACCGGCGCAAGCGACAACTCCCGCGACGCCAACGGAAACTTCAACCGAGAAACCGGTTGCACGCGTGGGGGATACGGTTCAGGCCCAACCAAGGCCGGCTGGCACACAGGAAACTCCGCAGCAGCAAACAGCGAACTCGACGACTGAGCCCGCGTCGCGACAGTTGCAGCAACTGCCGCCGACTCCGGCTCAGACGCAGCCAGCCACGTCGAGCCCAACCACTAACGTCGCGTCGCAAACGGATCAGGTAACAAGTTTGCCGGTAAGCGCTAAGCGCTGGGCGCTGGTGATTGGCGTCGACAAGTACCAGGATCCGCAGATCAGTCCGCTCAAAGGCTCGGACAACGACGCGCGCTTGATCGCGGATGCGTTGGTGCGCTATGCGGGCTTCCCGCGGGATCAGGTGATTCTGCTCTCGACCGATCAGCCAACTGAGCGCCAACCGACGCGCGTCAATATTCTGCGGCGCTTGTCGAATCTCAGCACAGCCGTACCAAAGGATGGTTTGCTGCTCGTCTCTTTCGCCGGACACGGAATGGAAAGAAGCGGTCAGGCTTTCCTGCTTCCTTCGGACGCGCAGATCAGCGATCAGATTTCGTTCCTCGAAGAGACGGCGATCAGCATGAATCGCGTTAAGGAGCGCATCAAAGAAACCGGAGTGGGACAGGTCGTAGTTTTGCTCGACGCCTGCCGGAACGATCCCGGCGGACGAGCCGACGCGATTAATCCTTTGACTAACGCCTACACCAACGCTTTCAATTTCGATGTGCGCAATCGCGAAGTGCAGGCGTTCGCCACGGTCTATGCCACGGGCATCGGCCAGCGCGCTTACGAATACACAGAAAAAAAGCAGGGCTATTTCAGTTGGGCCGTCGTCGAAGGATTGAAAGGCGGTGCAGCGAACGACAAAGGCGAGATCACGCTCTCGCAATTGGTGAAGTATGTTCAGGACACGGTGCCCAAGCGAATCGCGATCGATCTCGGCTCGACCAAACAGCAGAGACCTTTCGCGATGATCGAAGGCTACCGCGCGGACGAGTTGGTTGTGGCAGTAACGAACTCTGTGACGAATGCAGCCAATGCGAATACGCCTAACGTCGCGATGGTGGATCCGGCGGCGATCGAGTTGAGTTTCTGGGAATCGATCAAGAGCAGCACGAATCCCGACGACTTCAAAGCTTACCTGGACAAGTATCCCGACGGTCAGTTTGCCGCACTGGCAAAATCGCGGGCGCAACCCGCTAGAACCGCGGCCCCGGCCGGCGATACGAACTCCGCGGAGATGATTTACTGGAATACGATCAAGGACA
>QHXH01000602.1 GCA_003222855.1 Acidobacteriota bacterium | reverse complement strand
GTCGACGCACGGTGTGTTGCGCCTTGAGCTGGTGCTCGATGGCGAGTCGGTCGTCAAGGCCACGCCGGACATCGGCTATCTCCACACCGGCATGGAGAAGCTGTTCGAGTATCGCAAGTACCAGCAGGGCATCGTCATCACCGATCGAATGGATTATCTCAATCCGCTCGGCAATAACCTTGCTTATGTGATGGCGGTCGAGAAGCTGCTTCAGATCGAAATTCCGGAACGCGCGCAGACGATTCGCGTGCTGTTTTGTGAGCTGCAACGGATCGCTTCGCACCTGGTCTGGTTGGGAACGCACGCGCTCGATATCGGCGCGATGACCGTTTTCTTCTATTGCTTCCGCGAACGTGAAAAGATTTTGAATTTGATCGAAGCGGCGTCGGGTAGCCGCTTGACGCCTTCATACTTTCGCATCGGCGGATTGATGATGGACATTCCGGCGGGCTTCGAACGGCGCGTCAAACAGTTCCTCGACGACTTTCCGCCAGCGGTCAAAGAATTTCATAAGCTAATCACCGGCAATCGAATTTTTCAGAAACGCACGCAGCGTGTCGGCTACATCTCGGCGGAAGATGCGATTGATTGGGGACTTTCGGGTCCGAGTCTGCGCGGCAGTGGAATCGCCCTCGATATTCGCCGCGCAAATCCTTACACCGGATACGACAGTTACGACTTTGAGATTCCGACCGAGCCGGACTGTGATGTCTGGGCCAGGTACATGGTGCGGATGCGCGAGATGAATGAATCGCACAAGATTGTGCAGCAGGCCCTGGCTCGTTTGCGGCCGGGCCCGGTGAAGGCCGACGCGCCGAAAGTTGTCTTGCCCGATCGCGAAGCGATGAAGACACACATGGACGCGCTGATTCATCACTTCCTGATCGTCGCGGAAGGTTTCGATGTGCCGGCGGGCGAAGTTTACATGCCGATTGAAGCTTCAAAGGGAGAGCTCGGCGTCTATATCAAATCGACGGGTGGGCCAAAGCCGGCGCGCGTTCATTTTCGCGGGCCGAGCTTTGTAAATCTGTCAGCGCTGCCGGATTTGGCGCGCGGGGCGATGGTCGCGGACATCGTCGCGATCATCGGATCGTTGGATATCGTTTTAGGAGAAATCGATCGGTGAAGTTACCGCGGAGGCAGAGAAACGGAGAGAAATTCGCCGCAGATAAACGCGGATTTACACAGATAAGAAAACGATCCATTCTGGATTTTCTTGTCTTCTGCTCCTATCTGCGTGTATCCGCGTTCATCCGCGGCTAGTTCTGACTTTTTCTCTCCGCCTCTGTGGCCGTCTTACTATAATGGGCGAAGTACTCGTCAAAATTCAGCCGCCTGATCATCCGGTACACATGCCGGCGCCGGCGACATTTTCGGCGGAAGTTGAAAGTGAGATCGATCGTCATCTGGCAAAGTATCCGGTGAAGCGCTCGGCGATTCTGCCGCTGATGTTCATCGTGCAGCGCGAGCGCGGCTATCTCGATCCTCCGGGTGTTCAGTATCTCGCGAACCGTTTGCAGTTGCGCGTCACGGACATCTGGGAAGTGGCGACGTTCTACTCAATGATCCAGACGAAGCCCATCGGCAAGTATCACATTCAGGTTTGTAAGACGCTTTCCTGCAAGCTGCTGGGCGCTGGCAAGATAACGAAATATTGTTCGGACAAGTTAGGAATAAAAGTGGGCGAGACTACCGCCGACGGCC
>QHXH01000601.1 GCA_003222855.1 Acidobacteriota bacterium | reverse complement strand
CGCGATCCGAACCGACGTTACCAATCCGCCGCCGCGCTTGCCGAGGATCTGGACCGTTGGTTGGAAGGACGACCCGTCAAGGCCCGGCCCGTTTCGCCACCGGAGCGTTTATATCGTTGGTCGCGTCGGAATCCGATTCTTTCCGGGAGCCTGGCAATTTGTCTTTTTCTTGGGGCAGCAACCGCGGCGCGCCAGGTTCAGAGTTGGAAATTGGCAAACAAACTGCGGGAAAATGAATTGGAGCGGAATTCCGTCGCAGTGTTGCCATTCCTCGACCTTGATAACGCAACGACAGAATCCGATTCGACCACGTCGTTAGCGAAAGCATTGCAGACAGAGCTCTCCGGAATCGGAAACGCACGAGTGGTTCCGGTCGGCAATGCCGGCGATGTGAAAACGGCGGCTCACAATCTTCGAACGCGCACTGTACTCTCCGGGACGCGGCGGAAAACGAAACGCGGGCTGCAAATTTCTGTGCAGCTGCTCGATCTTGACGGCGAGTCCCTGTTCGGGCGAATTGGCGATCTAGGCGAAAATTCTGATTTGAAATCGTTCACTCGCGGTTTGGCGCCGGCGCTCTATTCAGTTTTGACCGCAAACGACTGGTCAAATTTGATTGCGGCAAAGAGCGATCCGGCGATGCGAAATGAACAGGCGCGGGAGCTGATTACAGCCGGACGCGAACTGCGCTTTCATTATACGGTGCGCGATTTGGACCGTGCCATCAGGTGCTTCGAAAAAGCGCTTCAATTAGAACCAACCTCCGCTCTTGCCCATGCTTATCTGGCAAGTTCTGCAGCGGGACGCACTCATTATATAGCTGATGAAAACTTGCTCTCCTTCGCGGAGCGTGAAGTGAAAGAGGCTTTGCGCTTGGCGCCAAATTCGGGTGAGGTGCTTCGCGTTCTGGCAGGAACCTATTATCAAAGAGGACAATTCAGCAAAGCGCTTGAAACCGGCTTACACGCGATCGAAACGGACGCTCCCGATGGAAAGTCCGCCGCCTTACTCGGGATGATTTACAATGAACTTGGCCGGCCGGACCAGGCATTGCGCTGGTTTGAATTAGCCAAGCGCTACGACCCGCGGCGCGGCGAATACGAATGCCACATCGGCGATTGTTGGGCGGCATTAGGCGATTGCGAAAAAGCCCGCATAGCTTATCAGCGCGCAATTGATCTCCATCCTGGGCGCTCGGAGGGGTGGATCGGCATTTCTCGCCTCTATTTGCTCAATGCCGAATTTGCCAGAGCGCGCGATTTTTGTCGGCAGAATCGCAGCCTCGATCAAGAGGCGACCGACATTGCTCAGCTCACGGCGCAGATTGAATTTTTTGCGCGGAATTTTTCTGAAGCACAAAGGCTTTACATAGCTCTGGAACAAAGCGACCACGACGGAGGAGGCACCTTTTACGGAAATATTAGCTACGGATCGGCCTTGGGGCGCCTTGGTATCGGCGAAGGTCATTCCGCAATTGCTCGGGCCATTTTGCAGCAATGTTTGGCGAGACAACTTCGCCAGTCAGAATCCGCGACTGACAATCCCGACATTCTTTACCAAGTATCTGCCATCGAGTCCTCTCTTGGCAAAAATGAATCTGCCATTGAACATTTAAAAGCAGCCGTCACCGCGGGGTGGATCGATTATCGATCGCTTTCTCTCGACCCACGATTTGACGCGATTGCGGATGACGTGCGCTTTCAAACGATCTTGGGAAAACTAAAGCTGAGAGTTGAAGACCTTTCCAAGAAAGCAAAGACGGGTCTGTGACCCACCAGCAAACGAAACAACAAACAACCTGAACCGATGAGAAAATGGAATAACCCAGACGATAAAAAAGCGGCATGCACTGCGGTGCTGAAAAAAATCATGAGCGACAAAAGTTTTGGAGCGAAATGCCTCGAATCGGACGATTTTGCTCGAAAAGCTTTTCAAACAATTGGGGAAATCGAAGTGCCGGAAGACGCCAAAGTCGTTTTTCTACCGTAAGGCGATGTCGATAAAGCGAAACGCGATGGAACCGGCTCGCTCGTAATCGAATTACCTCCGAGCACGAACGGACATTCAAACGGCCACACAATGGAGTACGTGCGCTGCACGTACGTCATGTGGTAAACGCGTCAACGCCCTCTTTGAATCAAGGAGGTTCTACGGCCAACACGCGTTCCTAGGAGGACGCGACGTCGCAACAGTCGTGATGAGTCTTTCAAGTCCGCGATTGCGGCTGAGAACTGTCTCCACGAACCGGGGAGAGCTTCTCGTCGCGTCATAAATTTTGGTATATCGCAACGCAAGAGAGCGCGCGCTTCTGCGAGCCCGACTTGGCGTTTCATTGCGGACGCGCAACATTCGCGTTTCAGCCATCGCCAACGTTCACCGGTAGAAATCATATTTCGCGCTTCGAACGATTCCCGCAGAAGTAGCGCGTATCGCGCGCTCGCCCGCAAAAGAACCCGTCCAAGTTCCTGCCGCCGGACGGGCAAAATTATTTCGTGGAAAAATTCTCCGGCCAATTCTGGTGTCGCGAAAACCCCAACGACAGCTTCGAATCCGCGAA
>QHXH01000205.1 GCA_003222855.1 Acidobacteriota bacterium | reverse complement strand
GCCCAAGACTCTAGCGATTGCCGCACTGGTTCTTTGCTGCTCTTTTGCCTTCTCCGTACGCGCCCAATCACGACGCGGCATTACGCCTGAAGACTATTTTTCCTGCGAGTTCGCGAGCGATCCAAATCTTTCACCTGACGGCAAGTTGGTCGCTTACGTAGTGACGAAAATTGATCGGCCGCAGAACCGGCGCAATTCTTCAATCTGGATGGTCGCCGCCGACGGCAGTCGCGCGCCATGGCAATTTACCACCTCGCCACAATCCTCGAACTCGCCGCGCTGGAGTCCGGACGGAAAATCGCTTGCGTTTCTTTCATCACGACCTGCCGAAACCACGCCGGCCGCGGGAACCGGGTCAACGCCCGCCGAGCAACCGCGCAACCAGGTTTATCTGCTTTCCATGAATGGCGGTGAAGCAAAGCGAATTACAAATCTGAAGAATGGAGTCAGTCTCTTTCGCTGGTCGCCTGATGGGACGCGCCTCGTTATCGTTAGCCGAATTGGGCCAAGTGATGGTCGCACCGGCGATGCCAGGGATCGCAGTGACGTGCGTCATTACAAAAATACTTCTTATAAATTCAACGACACGGGTTGGTTCGACGATCGCCGCACACACTTTTGGGTCGTCGATATCAAGAGTGGCAACCCAAAGCAGATCACCGAAGGCAATGATTGGAACGACAACGATCCCCAATGGTCGCCTGACGGCACCCGCATCGCTTTCGTCTCGAACCGCACCGGTAAGGAATACGAAGAGAATCGCAACACAGATGTGTGGGTGATCAATGCGGACGGAACCGGGAAGCTGACAAAGATTTCCGATCACGAGGAAGCCGACAATCAGCCGCGCTGGTCGCCGGACGGAAAATGGATCGCGTTCACTGGCGAAGTTCACGAACGCGACCATCCGAAGATTTGGCTCGCGCCGGCAACCGGCGGTAGCGCATCAGTCCTCGCCGCTAATGGTCTCGATTTGATTCCCGGCGGCCTGGAGTGGTCGGCGGACGGCAACTCGCTCTATTTTGAGACCGGTGTCAAAGGCGAAAACCATTTGTTCCGGGTCGATGTGCCGGCTAAATCTGTTGCGCAGGTGACTTCCGGAGCGCGCGCGGTCCGCAGCGTTGATTTCAACTTCACCGGCGGCAAGATGGTTTATCTGGCCAACGATTTCAAACATCTCGACGATCTTTATGTCGCTGATTTGAATGGCAAGAATGAACTGAAGCTGACGAACTTGAACGATGCATTATGGAAGCAACGGCAACTGGCTGAGGTCGAGCGCTTCACTTATAAGAGCGCAGATGATTGGGACGTTGATGGCTTTTTCGTTAAGCCGATTGGGTGGCAAGCAGGCAAGAAGTATCCCTTGGTTCTCAGCATTCACGGCGGACCCGCCGGACAATACGGCGTCGACTGGTATCACGAGTTTCAGGTTTACGCCGCGAAAGGCTATGCGGTGCTGTTTACGAATCCGCGCGGCTCGACCGGCTATGGCCAGAAGTTCGAGCGCGGCATTGTCGGCGAATGGGGCGGCAAAGATTACCTCGACATCATGAATGGTCTCGATGTGGCGCTGAAAAGATATCCCTGGATCGATCAAGATCACATGGGCGTGACCGGCGGGAGTTATGGCGGCTATATGACCAACTGGATCGTCGGCCACACCGATCGCTTCAAAGCCGCAGTGACGCTGCGCAGTGTTTCGAATTTTATTTCCGACGATGGCACGCGTGACGGCGCCTACGGTCACAGTCCTGATTTTGGCGGAGACATTTTTCAGAAGATGGATTTATATTGGGACCGCTCGCCCTTGAAGTACGCTAACAAGGTGAAGACGCCGACTTTGGTCCTGCATTCAGATAACGACTATCGCGTGCCGATCGAGCAGGGCGAACAATGGTTTCGCGCGCTCAAACACTTCGGCGTCACCGCCGAAATCGTTTTCTTCCCGCGCGAAAATCACAACCTGACGCGCACGGGCGAGCCCAAACATCTGGTTGAGAGTTTGAACTGGCAGCTTTACTGGTTCGATCGATTTCTGAACGAGAACGGCAAGGCCGAACCGCCGGATGCGAAGTGAAAGACTTAGCGGAAACAGATTTGAGTACCAGGAATTCTCTGCGCCTCCTCTGCGTCTCGGCGGTGAGTGTTTTCAAGCTAATCATCCCCGCTGAGACTCTGAGGTCGCTCCGGACTGCGCGGAGAAAACTGAAATCAGGACATCACTTGGTCGTCTGCGAATTGATGATTTAGTGCCGCGCCGTTAAACTACCTCAACCCCCTTCTGATAATTGTGCCCCCCCTTCAGCTCCTGTGGATTGACTGTTGGTGTCATAGTCAAAGACCGATCGGCTGACCTGTAACCTTGAAGCTATTTAGAGTCCTTCGCCGCAAAACCGCCAGTTTGGCGACGCGAATTCGACACAAAACTGCCGCAGAAAGGGACAAACAATTTGAATCGGGGGGAATCTGTGCCTTCTGAAAATGATCCCCGGGGATCGCGGGATCAATCTGCGAGCAACAATACGCCTGCCAAAGCCATTGCGACATTAGTCGTCATGCTTCTGTGCGCCATCCCCGCGATTTGTCAGCTCAGCCGCACGCCGTCGCAATCCAGTGACGCGCAAATGCCGGCGACCCGCTCAACCGCAACGAACCCACAGCGTCCGCTGCCCGCATCGCCAATCACCAACGCCCAACAAGTTCCCGGCGCCGCGAAAGTCACTGCCGCGGTTTCGAACTTGAGCCTTGAACAGGCGATCGCTCTGGCGATCGATAACAACCTGGCGACGTTATTGGCGAAACAGCGTGAGGATGAGGCGCGCGGTTTTCAGAAAGAAGCGCTGTCAGGATTGCTGCCAAACATTTCCGGGACAGCTTATCAGGCCAGCGTGACAGAAAATCTGGCGGCACTCGGATTTACCCCAGGAAGATTTCCGGGATTCACTTCGACGTTTATCGGTCCATTCAAAAACTTTGATGCCCGCGCACGGTTGCAGCAAACAATTTTCAGTTTGAGCGCGCTGCGAAATTATCAGGCAGGCCGAGCCGGCGTGCGCGTTGCCGACCTTACCGAAGGGATCGCGCGCGAGCAGGTCGCCACCGCGACAGCGCTGGCATACCTCGAAACAATGCGCGCGGAGCGATCAGTCGTGGCCGCACAAGCGAATGTCACGCTGGGCCAGACTCTGCTCAAGCTCGCGCAGGATCAGCGCGATGCCGGCATTGCTACCGGGGTGGACGTAACCCGCGCCGAGACACGGCTGGCACAGGAGCAGGTGAGGCTGTCGCGCGCACAGACAGATGCCGAAGAGGCGCGGCTGCAACTGCAACACATCGTCGGGTTGCCGCTGGGAAGTCCGTTCACGCTCACCGATCCTTTGCGTTTTTCCGTTGAGACGTTACCAGCGATAGAAACTGCCATCGCCACTGCTGAAGACACGCGCGGCGAAGTTCTCGCGGCCCGGGCCCAAGTCACTGTTAACGAATTCGAAGCGCGCGCCGCCCGGGCAGAGCAACTGCCGTCGCTGGAATTTCTCGGCGACTATGGCGTCAGCGGCATCACGCCCGTAACCTCTGCATTGCCGACGCGGCGTTACGCAATTCAATTAAATGTGCCGATTTTCAATGGCGGCCTGACTCGGGGACGCATTCAAGTTGCGAGCAGCAGAGAGCGACAAGCGCAGTTGCAATTCGCCAGCGTGCGCGGCCAGGTTGAAGAAGACGTGCGCCTTGCTTACGCGGCCTTGCGTACAACTGTGGACACGGTGCGCGCTGCTGATCTGTCGGTCAGCTTAGCTGAACGCGAGTTGGAAATGGCCCGCGACCGGTTTCGCGCGGGCATCGGCGACAACATTGAACTGGTAACCGCGCAGACGACGCTGGCAAATGCGCGACTTGATCAAGTGACCGCACTGGCTGCTTACAACGGCACGCGACTGAATCTGGCGGCGGCGCTGGGGCGGGCCCAGAACTTTCGATGGTGATTAAGGTTGACTGGAGCGCAACCGTCCTCGGTTGCAGCATGGGCGAGATCGAGAGCAAGCGAAGACGCTTGCGCTCCAATCTAACCGCTAAGCGGATGAGTTTCTGAATGGCAGACGAAGAAAACAAAGAATTGAGTGAGCCCGACCGTGAATCACGGGCGCAGGAGCACGAGGAAGACCGGGCTGAATCTACTCCGCTGGTCGATGAGTACGGCGAGCCCTTAGCCGACGAACACGAACACGTTCGCAAGCGTCCGCTCTACCGCCGTCCGGCATTTCTCATCGGCGCGTCTCTCATACTGTTGCTGGCGATATTGTTTGGCGTGCGGTACTGGGCTTATGCGCGATCGCATGAAACGACCGATGATGCTTTCATCGACGGCCACATCGTTCAGGTAAGCCCGAAAGTCTCTGGCTATGTAGTCAAGGTTTATGTCAGCGACAATCAGACTGTGGATGCCGGCGATCTGATCGCCGAACTGGATGCTCGCGATCTGCAGGCAAAAGTAGATCAAGCGAAAGCGGCGCTGAACGCCAGCATGGCCCAGCAGAAGCAAGCGCAAACTCAAGTCACGCTTACGCGAGTATCAACTCGGGCAAATGTGAGACAGGCGACCGCTGGTGTACAGCAGGCGCGTTCGGGCGTCAGCGGAGCACGCGCCGGCGCGGCGTCAGAGCGCAGCCGCACCACGCAATCGTCTGCCGGCATCAACACGGCAGAAGCAAATATGCAACAAGCGCGAGCGCAGCTCGGAGCAGCGCAAGCCGAAGCCGTGCGCGCGGACGCCGACGTGCAGCGTTATCAAACTCTGTTTGATAAGGACGAAGTTTCCAAACAGCGTTTGGATCAGGCGATCGCCACCGCGCGTACTGCGAACGCGCAAGTCGATGCGGCGCGAGAAAAAGTCTCAGCGATGGAGGCGCAGATTACTGAAGCGCGCGCAGCGACTTCGGCGCAAGCTTCGAATGCTCAACGTGCCGAAGCTCAGGTCGGCGCCGCGCGAGCACAGGTGAACGAAGCGCTGGGACGGCTTGACCAGGCGAACACCGCGCCGCAACAAGTTGCCGTCAGCGAAGCGCAAGCTAGCTCTGCCGGCGCGAGCCTTCAGCAATTGCAAGCGGCGGTTGATGAAGCGGAGCTGCAACTTTCTTACAGCAGGATTTATGCGCCGGAAACGGGACGGGTCACGCGCAAAGCTGTCGAGGTAGGCGCGCTGGTCCAGGTGGGCCAACCCTTGGCGGCGATCGTGCCCGGCGACGTTTGGGTGACGGCAAATTTCAAAGAGAGCCAGGTGGGAAATATTCGCGCCGGCCAGCCCGTGGACATCACCGTCGATGCTTATCCTGACAAAGTTTTCAAGGCGCACGTCGACAGCGTTCAAGCCGGCACGGGTTCCCGCTTCAGTTTAATTCCGCCTGAGAACGCGACGGGAAGTTACGTGAAAGTTGTGCAGCGTGTGCCCGTGAAGATCGTTTTCGAACCAAACCAGATCGATTCGCAGCACCTGCTGGCGCCGGGAATGTCGGCGGTGCCTGAAGTGAAGATTAAGTAGTGTCAGAAGCCCGCGCGTCAGCAAGGGCTGATTTCCCACAGTAGCCCTCCCTAACGGTCGGGCTTCTGACACGCTGGCTCGTGCAAATCATCGAATGACAAATGTCCAATGACCAATGTCAAATAATTCTTCCTGACTCTAATGGCTAACGGTGCTCAAAGAGAATGGACTCCCACGTTCAATCCGTGGTTGATCGCGGCGTCGGTGATGCTCGCGACATTCATGGAGGTGCTCGACACTTCGGTTGCAAACGTCGCGCTGCCGCACATTGCCGGCAACTTATCAGCCACGCCGGAAGAAGCAACCTGGGTGTTGACGAGCTACCTCGTCTCAAACGCAATCATCCTGCCCGCCGCAAATTGGTTGGGAAGATTCTTTGGCCGCAAACGGTTTCTGATTGTCTGCATCGTCATCTTTACGGCGTCGTCGGCAGTGTGCGGTGCGGCGGCGAGCCTGGGCCTGCTGATTGTCGCGCGCATTGCTCAGGGCGCCGGCGGCGGCGCGCTCCAACCGATCGCACAGGCGGTCCTGATGGAAAGTTTTCCGCGCGAAAAGCGCGGCTCGGCAATGGCGGTTTTCGGCTTAGGCGTGGTGGTTGCGCCGATCATTGGGCCAACGCTCGGCGGTTGGATCACCGATAATTATTCATGGCGGTGGATTTTCTACATCAATATTCCCATCGGCATTCTGGCAGTATTCATGGCCAATACATTTGTCGAAGATCCGCCGTACATCCGCGACCAGCGTCCGCCGCGCATCGATTATCTCGGATTCGGCCTTATGGCGCTCGCGCTGGGAACGATGCAGTTGGTACTGGACAAAGGTCAGGAAGAAGAGTGGTTTTCGTCGCGGTTCATCACCTGGTTCACAATTCTTTCGGTGACAGCGGCGATCGCGTTTGTAATTTGGGAGCTGAGATCCAAAGAACCGATTGTCGATCTGCGCGTAATGGCGAATCGCAATTTTGCGGTCGGCACTTCGCTGATGATCTGCATGGGCATCGTACTGTACGGAACAATCGCGCTGCTGCCTTTGTTTCTGCAAACCTTAATGGGATATCCGGCGGTCGAGAGCGGCATGGCCGTCAGTCCTCGCGGGTTTGGCGCGGTCACTTCGATGCTGATCGTGGGACGATTAATCAATCGAGTACGCGGCCGTTATCTCGTCATGTTCGGCTTTAGCGTGCTCGCTTATTCGATCTATTTGTTCAGTAAGATCAATCTGGAGATTTCGATCAGCAGTATTGTCTGGCCTAACATTATTAGCGGCTTTGCCATGGGATTTGTGTTCGTGCCGCTGACCACGATGGCTCTCGGAACGCTCAGCAATGAACAGATGGGAAATGCGTCAGGCGTCTTCAATCTCATGCGCAACACGGGCGGCAGTGTCGGCATCGCAACCGTGACCACAATGCTCGCCCGCGGCGCCCAGGTACATCAGGCAGCGATGGTCGCGCATCTCACTCCTTATGATCCGGCGTTTCAGCAGCGCCTCGGACAAATGGGAGCGCGCGGCGGCGGGGGTGTAGCGACGCAACAAGCTTTCGCCGGCATCTATGGAATCCTGGTGCGCCAGGCAACACTACTGTCGTATATTGATATCTTCCGCGTGCTGTCGTTTCTATGTGTGCTGTGCGTGCCGGCAGCGCTCTTGTTTGAACGAGTGAAGAAGAAGTCGGGCCCGGTTGCGATGCATTAACGGGTGGATGGCTCGGGATGCGGTTAGTACTAACAGTAGCGAGGAACGTCGCTTTCGCCTGCTTCGCTGCCCTTGTGCTTTGCGGCAGCGCGCAGGCGCAGAGGAAGAAAACTCCCCGCCCACCTGCCAGGACAGCTCCTGCCGCATCGGGCGATGAACTATCAAAGCTGCACGATGAATACATCAAAGCAACGAAGGAGTACAAAGCGAGTCTGCAGAAATTACTCGCGCTTTATCAGGAGTCGGTGAAGAAGGCTGAGCAGAAGCGTGACCAGACGCAGCAACTGTTTGCCGCGGGTTTGATTTCCCGGCGTGATGTGGAACAGGCCGAACTCGCGGTGACAAACGCTGGATTGAAGGTCAGCGAAGCACAACAACAAATCAACACCGCCGACACGCAGATCGCGCAGACGCTCGTCGAGGTCGAAGGCGAAAAACAATTCGCCAGGCTGGGACCCATTCGCCGGGGCTCGCTGATTAGAACTACGTCATTCATTCGTTATAATGGCGTCGGTGCGTGGTCGCTGTCGCAGGCCGGCAAGATCGAGATTTTCTTTCAGCAGACCTTCAAACGGCCATTACCGATCGCCGTGTTTGGACAAGGAGCGATTCATAATCAGTGGCGACTCGATCATCATAACGCGATGGACATTTCGCTGAATCCCGACGGCGCGGAAGGCCAGGCACTAATAAACTTTTTGCAAACTAACGGCATTCCCTTCTCGGCGTTTCGCACCGCGATACCCGGCGTAGCGACCGGCCCGCACATTCATATCGGCATGCCGTCGCATAGATATTAAGTGGCACAGACTTTAGTCTGTGTTTTGACTTTTGATATTTAATGAAATCACAGACTAAAGTCTGTGCCACTGCACATGATCAAGACAACCATCACAATTTCGCGGCAGATGGGAGCAGGCGGGTCCTACATCGGTCAGTTGATTGCCAAGCGCCTGGGCTTGAAATATATCGATCGCGAAGTGCTGCACCTGGCGGCGCAAGAGTTTGGCTGTGACGAGGAAACGATTGCCGCACGTTCCGAGCGCGTTACTTCATTCTGGGAACGCGTGCTCGGCGGCTTATCGTTCGGCGTGCCGGAAGCAGCCTATAATCCGCCGCCGCTGGGTAACTTTTCGGATCGGGAACTTTTCGAAAAGCAGACCCAAATCCTGAAAC
>QHXH01000600.1 GCA_003222855.1 Acidobacteriota bacterium | reverse complement strand
TTGAGAATTTCGCGGATCGAACGTTCAGGTTAAGGATTAAAAGCACCTAAAAAAGGCTGGTCGACTTTCCGACGCCGCTTTTCACTCATTTAAGTTACGCCGTCAGTGTACATCAACCATCGAAGTCACAAAAGATCCCACGACCGGCGTCAGTCGTGTGTTGGTTTGGCTTTGCGCGTCTTGGCGCCTTTGCGTGAAATAGTTTTTCCGCAGTAGTCTTCACGCAAAGGCGCAAAGGCCGCAGAGAAGAACCGCAAAGTAAGACCCCATTCCTTCGTCAGTCGTTTCGATTGAAACACTTCACTTGCTATACTCTGAAACTGAATGGCCATTCATTTTAGAAAGTCCCCGCGGTCGTCGACGCGTTTTTTGATGGGACGAAGTCGCCAACAATATGGAACGTGAAAGTTTGGAGATGGATGTGGTGTTTGTCGGCGCGGGGCCGGCGAACCTTAGCGGCGCGCTGCATCTGGCGCGGCTGGTTGCCGATCACAACGAGAAGAACGCAAACCCTCTCGGAGAAATTCAGATCGCAGTCATCGAAAAAGGCGCATCCGTCGGATCTCACATTCTTTCCGGCGCTGTCATGGATCCGCGTGGTCTCGCTGAACTCATTCCGGATTTCAAAGAGAAAGGTGCGCCGCTGGAATCCGAAGTTAAAGAGGACCAGTTTCTCTATCTCACAAAGAAGCGCGCGATTCGCTCTCCGATAAATCCACCACCACTGAACAATCACGGCTATTACATCGTGTCACTCAATCGGCTGACGGCGTGGCTGGGCGAACAATGCGAAGCCGCGGGCGTAAACATCTTTCCGGAATTTCCGGGAGCCGAAATGATCTACGGCGAAAACGATCGCGTGGTCGGGGTGCGCACTGGCGATAAAGGCATCGACAAGGAAGGGAAGCTGAAAGCGAATTATGAACCCGGAGTCGATCTGCTCGCGAAAGTCACTGTGCTCGGCGAGGGCGTACGCGGATCGTTAACGAAAAAATTGATCCAGCGACTCGGGCTTGACGAAGGCCGCGAGCCGCAGGTGTACAGCCTCGGCGTAAAAGAACTCTGGGAATTGCCCGACGATCGTCATCCCGCGGGTCGCGTCACGCACACGCTTGGCTTTCCCTCGGATCAATGGACGTACGGCGGCGGCTGGATTTACGGAATGCAGAATCGGGTGGTGAATCTTGGTTATGTGACGGGTCTCGATTATCGCGATCCGCTGATCGATCCGCACGCTGAGTTTCAAAGGTTCAAGTCGCATCCATTCATTGCCAAGCTTCTGAAGGGCGGCAAGATGATCCGTTATGGAGCAAAAGCAATCGCTGCCGGTGGCTGGCATGCAATGCCGCAGATGTACGCCGATGGAGTTTTGATTGTGGGTGACAGCGCAGGTTTTCTGAATGCCGCGCGATTAAAGGGCATACACTCTGCCATAAAGAGCGGGATGCTGGCGGCGGAAACTATTTTTGAAGCACTCCTCGCGCAGGATTATTCAGCCGGCAATTTGCAGGCATACGAGCGCCGCGTTAAAGAGAGTTGGATCACGCCTGAGTTGCGCCGCTATCGAAACTTTCATGCGGGATTTCGTCACGGACGCTGGCTTGGCATGGCGAATGCCGGATTGCAGTACATCACCGGCGGGCGCGCCTGGGGCATCCTCGATCGAGATCATCAGGAGGCGGGTCACGAGGCGATGCAGAAACTCAACGCCTATGGCTACCGCGGAGATGATGTCAGTCAGCGATACAAAGATTTTCGGTTTGACGGCGAATTGACCTTCAACAAAGTGACCGACGTCTATCACGCTGCCGTGGCTCATGATGAAGATCAGCCGGCGCACCTGCACGTGCTCGACACAAATGTGTGCGCCACGCGTTGCGCGGAAGAATATGGCAACCCTTGTCAGCGATTTTGTCCGGCTGCCGTTTATGAAATGGTTGATGTAGC
>QHXH01000599.1 GCA_003222855.1 Acidobacteriota bacterium | reverse complement strand
CGCACGCGTCTCGCGTGTTGGTTTCGGCGTCCTCGCCGAAACGAACTTTCATTTGAAGCAACGCTACGCGATGGCGTCTTAACGATATTTCATCAGGCAACGAAAAGTTCGCGACGGCGGGACACCTTCGTGAGCACGAGGGGCGCGTGCGCTACCCAAGCATTCTTAAACCAATATTCAGAAGCGCGATCAATGCTACGCCCACCAAAAAGCTGGTCAGCACTAGTGCCTTTCCATGCTTGAGCATTTCTCCGAGCACAGCGTGCGTGGCCAGATAGAAAAATCCGCCGCCGACATGCGCCATGATCAAGCCGAGCCAAAAAGTCGAAACATTCGCCAGAAAAAAATAGCCGATGACGCCGCCCAAGAGCGTGGTGGCCTCAACTGCGCCAACCCAGCCGAGCGCGGCGCTGCGATGCAATCCAGCACCTATCAAAAGGCTGCCGAGCGCGAGCCCTTCAGGAACCTTGTGAATGCACAGAGCGGAGAACAGCGACCATTTCGTCGCGTCCATCGCAGTCCCGCCGTCGCGGGATTGAATTCCCAAAGCCAAACCGTCGGTCGTGCTGTGAATTGCCAATGCCACGACTAGCGCGGTAGCAATTTCGCTGAAATGCCGCGTCGCATCCGCGTCGAAATGACTGGCGGCGCAAGCAGGGCAAACGTGATGGACATGTTTACTGAGAAAGAAGAAAAGTGCGTAGCCAGTAGCCAGCGCCAGGAACACCGCCCACCAAGGACACCCACCCAAACTTTCCGGCAAAATTGCAAAGATTGTTACACCGAGAAGGGTTCCGGCGGCGAAACTGATCAACGCGCAAAGCGGCTTGTGCGCCAGTTGCAGCGACGCACTGATCGATCCACCGGCAAGGGCGAAAGCATACGCCGCGACAACCTGCCAGAGCGGGTTAACCATTTAGGGGCCTGCGCTTGCCGCAGGCGCGGGATGATCTTCGCGGCAATGCTGCGTCTCGATCGTAACGTGAACCAGTTCGTCGTGGCCGCGAAGCAACGCTCGATAGGAATCGCAGCTCTTTGGCTCGTGCGCGACAATCGAAATCATTGCCGCATATTTTCGGATGCCGACCTGCCAGACGTGCAGATCGGTCACGAGCGAATCGCCGTCGCTCTCGACTGCGCGGCGAATTTGATCAGGTAAATCCGAGGATGCAGGCGTGCGATCGAGCAAGATGCCGCTCGTATCCCGCAACAGCGTGTAAGCCCATGAAAAAACGACCCCGCTGCCGACAATCCCGACGACCGGATCGAGCCATGCCCAGCCAAAGAATTTCCCGCCAGTCAATGCCGTGATCGCCAGCACCGAAGTAAACGCGTCGGCCAGCACATGCAGATAGGCCGCGCGCAGGTTTAAGTCCTCACAATGAGAGCTGCCATCGCCACTTTCGTGATGACGATCGGCGAGCAAAACTGCGCAACCGAGATTTACCAGCAATCCGACGCAAGCGATACCGATCGCTTCATTAAAATGAATTTCCAGCGGGGCAAACAGCCGGTGCACAGATTCACCGGCCATTAGAAACGCCACAATCGAGAGCACCACGGCGCTGGTGAACCCGCCAAGCACACCTATTTTCCCCGTGCCGAAACTGAAGCGCGCATTGCCGGCTTGCGTTCGTGCGAAGTAGTACGCCATCGCCGTTATCACAAATGCAATCACATGCGTGCTCATGTGCCAGCCGTCGGCCAGCAACGCCATCGAGTGCGACATCAACCCGGCGACGATCTCGACGATCATCATTGCCGCCGTAACACCGATCACAATGCGCGTGCGCCGTTCCGCATGCGAAAAATCCGGAACGAAATCGTGCGCCTTGTAGAAACGCGAATGATCGGTCCGATGCACTAGGCAAAACTACCGCGATTAAGAGAAGTAATCCTCAAAAATCGAAAGCCACTGTACCGTGAGCACCACGGCGCTGGTGAACCCGCCAAGCACACCTATTTTCCCCGTGCCGAAACTGAAGCGCGCATTGCCGGCTTGCGTTCGTGCGAAGTAGTACGCCATCGCCGTTATCACAAATGCAATCACATGCGTGCTCATGTGCCAGCCGTCGGCCAGCAACGCCATCGAGTGCGACATCAACCCGGCGACGATCTCGACGATCATCATTGCCGCCGTAACACCGATCACAATGCGCGTGCGCCGTTCCGCATGCGAAAAATCCGGAACGAAATCGTGCGCCTTGTAGAAACGCGAATGATCGGTCCGATGCACTAGGCAAAACTACCGCGATTAAGAGAAGTAATCCTCAAAAATCGAAAGCCACTGTACCGTAAAATCCACGGCGCTGACCGAACTGTGGTGCACCGACGCCGATGCCGCTGCCATCGCGCAGTTCGTAGATCTTATCCAGAATGTTCACGACATCGAAACGGATTTTGACCGCCATTTTCCCGGCGATCTTGATTCGGCGCGAGAGGCTGACGTTGAATGTTTCATAGGGATGGTTCTTTTGAGTATTGGCAAAACCTCGCCGCAACCCGTTTCCATAAAGGCCGTCGACGGCCAGTCTCCAGTCGTTCCACGTATAGGAAAGGCCGGCCGAGCCGGTGAAACGCTGATCGTGATCGAGAAAGACCCAGTTCTTTTTGATGTAGGCAAACTCATCCGGATCGAATAGAAATTGCGCAGAGCTCACATTCGTGCCGCGCGCCCATTCATAGGCTGCGTTTAGATACGCGGAGAACGGACCGTGATCGTAGCTAGAAGTAAATTCGCCGCCGTAAATCTCGCCGCGCTTGTAATTGAACGACGAAAGAATGAGCGCTTCGCCGAATTGGCCTTCATCGAGAACCGAGTGCGAGCTTTTGTAGAAACCATCGATGCCTATATTGAAACCTTCGGC
>QHXH01000204.1 GCA_003222855.1 Acidobacteriota bacterium | reverse complement strand
CGCGCCGCGATGAAGCGAGACGAACGCGCAGGGAAATTGAATCGAGCCGTCAGGCCGCATGTTCACAAGGTGCGATGCCGAACGGCACGGAAACTTCTTCGTGAATCCGTCGTTGCGGTAGAACTTGAAATAGTCTCGATAGAAGCGGACGCACTTGTGCTGCTTCCGTAACTCCGACACAAACGCCGCCACCTGGTCGAGCTCCTCTTTTCTCATTTCAACGTCTTCAGTCTTCCACGTTGTGCGCACGACGTTGTGGACAGCTTCAGTGTGAAGCAGAAAGCCCCGCTCCTCGCAGTACTCAGCCAGCGCGGGCAGATCTTGCAGGTTCTCAAGGTCGACGGCCGCGTTGATCTGGATCGTGTTGTGCCGGAGGTGGCCTTTGATGTAGTCGAGCGCGCTCAGGATCGTGGGAAGGCCGTCAATGCCCCGGCGCTCCGCAAACTTCTTGCGGTCGAGCGTGTCGATGGACACTTCCAATTGATCCAGTTTGACGCAAGACTCGGCATATTTCTTGAGCGCTAATCCGTTGGTCGGCATTGAGGTGTAGAAGCCTTTGCGCGCCACATACTCGATATAATCAGGCATGTGCGGATTCATCAACGGCTCGCCACCGGAAAAGCTCCACGCAAAGACGCCGAACCCGGCCGCCTCGTCCATGCGCGCGAAAACACGATCGCGCACAGCGCGATCCTCCGGCTGCTGGTTCTGCCAGATGGCGCAGTAGCCGCACTTCATGTTGCAGTGCAGCGTCGTTTCAAACATCACCATGAAGGGACGGTTGAAACGGTGCCGCAACTGCCGCAGCGCGTTTGTGAACATTAAGGACTTCTTCAAAGCGAAGTCATCGCTCGATGCCTCTGCGGGACGAGATGACAGATTAAGCCGCATTGCCGAGAAGCAAGGATTGTGCCGTCACCAGTTGGTCAGGTGTGCCAGCGCGAACTTCAGTTAATTCGCCCCGGCAACCAACCTGCGAAACTGTTCGCGAAGAAGTGTGGCTGTTTATGTGAGGCTTTTTGTTTCGACTGTGGCTTTTTGTGCGCGAGCTTCCAATCTGGTCCGCTAAAGCTCGATTCCCAAACGTGCCGCCATGCGGTAGAGAGTCTTGCGATTGATGCCGAGAATCTCAGCGGCTCGTGAGCGATTGTTGCCGGTCGCTTCCAGCACATGTAAGAGATAGCGTCGCTCCAACTCATCAATCGAAGGCAAGCCCTCAAAGAGCGGGACAAGATCGTCTTCACTATCAGATGAAGACACCTCGGCGACGGGCGCAACGATCCTGGAAGGCAAATCCGCCGTCGTGATTGGTCCGGTTTGATTAAGCGTGACGGCGCGCTCAATGGCGTTTTCGAGTTCGCGCACGTTGCCCGGCCATGCGTAGGTAGTGAGCGCTGTGAGAGCAACATCATCCACGCGAGGTGGCGTTCGATCATTGCGCGTGTGCTTGCGCAGGAAATGGGCAACCAGCAAAGGAATATCCTCGCGGCGTTCACGCAACGGCGGCAGTTGCAGGTTAATCACGTTGAGTCGATAGAGCAGATCGTGCCGAAAATTATCGCTGGACATCAGCAGTTCCGGATCGCGGTTGCTCGCGGCGACGAGGCGCGCTTTGACTGCAATGGGAGTGTCGCCACCGACGGGAACCACTTCGCGTTCCTGCAGGACGCGCAGAAGTTTTACCTGCAATCCCGGGCTCATCTGGCTCACCTCATCAAGGAAGACCGTCCCCGACCCCGCCTGCTCGAAAATGCCGGCCTTCCTGGCGATGGCCCCGGTGAAGGATCCTTTCACGTGACCGAACAATTCTGATTCGAGCAGAGTTTCCGTCAACGCGCCGCAGTTGATTCCGACAAACGGCCCGGCCGCACGCTCGCCGTGTACATGAATGGCACGCGCCACCAGCTCTTTACCCGTGCCGGATTCACCAGTGATGAGTACGGCAGCCGGCGAGTCAGCCACGCGCGCGATCATTTTGTAAATTTCGAGCATTGCCGGCGTGTGGCCTACCAGTCCCGATGCCTGTTGGTGTTCTTCATCACCAATCGGTTCCGGCTGGTTGACTGAGCTTGCGGCCAACGCGCGTCGCACTGTGGCTACCAGCGCATTGATGTCGAAAGGCTTGCTGACGTAATCAAACGCACCTTGCTTCACGGCGCGGACCGCTGTATCGACCGAGCCAAAAGCTGTCATCAACACTACGGGAAGCTCCGGATATTCGTGCTTCACATGATCCAGCAAAGCGAGACCATCATCCGGTTTCGTCATGCGAATGTCGCTCACCAGCACGTCGGGAGATTCGAGCGCCAGCGATGCGATCGCCGCTTCGCTACTCTGCACGAATCGCGAGGCGAAGCCCTCTGCCGCGAAGACTTCGCATAGCAAATCACAGGTAACCGGATCGTCGTCGACGACCATTAGCTGAGGAGCTTCAGGCGACATTGACTACCTCCTGGGCCGGCGATTGTGCGACGGCCACGGGCAGTATCAAACGAAAGACTACGCCGGGCCGGCGATCTGCAACGACTTCGATCTTACCCCCATGTTCATTGGCGATTTCACGAGCAATTGTCAACCCAAAACCGCTACCCGCTGCTTTCGTGGTCCACATTGGTTCAAAGAGATGAGCGATGGCCGAATCATCGATGCCGGCGCCGCTGTCACCAAAGAGGACCTCGGCGTTGTTCGTCTGTCGATCGAACCTGGTTTTGATTTCAATACTCCCACCGTTGGACATTGCATCAATGCTGTTGTTGGTGAGATTGAGAAAGAGTTGGAGGAGGCTATCGTGATCGCCCCAGAGCAGCGGCAAGTGATGATCGAGATTGGTCCTGGCGTTGACCTTGTGAGCTTCCAAGGTCGGTTGAACCAGCCACAACAACCCGTCAATCAAGTCATTAAGATCGAGGAGTTGAAATGCCGGTTGTGGGCGTTGCGTCCGTGCCAACAGGCTCTTAACGCTTTTCACGACTGAGTCGATTTGTGCATTGATGATCTTGACCCGGCGTTGGGTGTCGGTATCGTGCGGATGACTACGCGCCAGCAAGTGCAAGTGACCGGAGATTGCATTCAAAGGAGTCCCAATCTCATGTGCCAAAGAGGCCGCAAAGTGCCCCACCGCCGCTAGTCTCTCGGAACGCGCAAGCCCCTGCTGAGTTTCAAGTAGAGCATCATTCGAAGCGCGCAATTCGTTTGTGGCGCGCGCCACTTCCAGTTGCAATTCGTCATTGAAGCTGTTGACCTGAGACAACAGTTTTTCACGCTCCTCATTACGCGCACGTATGTCATCGATCATTCGATTGAAACCCGCCGCGATTGTGCCAAGCTCGTCATCTCGGCGAACAGTTGCGCGCGCGGACAAATCGCCGGTGCGGGCCTGGGCCATCGCCGCGGCAATATCCTGTGCCGGGTGGCGAAAGAAGATCACGAACAAAAGATACAAAAGCGCGACCGACACCAGCGACGCCCCGGCGAGAACGACGTTGTTTTGAAACTGTAAGCGACTGACGAAATTCGTCGGAGAGTTTTTTTGCACGAGTGCGCTGACATAACCGCGCCTCTCACCTTGATTGATCGCCGCCGTGATCACCCACTGGCGCCGACCGTCGCGCTCGACCTCTATGGTCGTCACATCAGGGAGCGGCCGCTCCATCTCACCAAACTCATTGTCTTTTGATTGCTCATTCAGAAAAGGAAGACGCGGCCCGCCCGGCGCGGTAGTGGTCAGGAGACTCACGCCTTCCGGGGATGGCTTGTAAACATCTATTTGATTGAAGTCCGGCCGCGAGTTAACCAAAAACTGAGTTTCCTGAAGCAGATCATTCGGATTTGCAAAGTAGTTATAGGTCTGAGTGCGCCTGGCAACTGTTACGACTTGTCTAATCGCGTTGTTGTAGCGATATTCCTCGCTCAGCGATTTTGTGATTAGTCCATTCAGATAGGTAGACACGAGCAGGATGATCGTGATCGTGCTCGCCACGAGAAGCAACACCTTCCATTGCAGATTGAGTCGCAATTGCATGCGTCAGAACCGATAGCGCGTGTCCAGGCTTCAAACCAACGCGGGCATTTTAACCGTAACTGGCATCGCTAGACTACTCCCTGAAAGTATGTGTAGGATACGCACTAAGAAATCGCCGTCATCCCGCCTGTGCGCGGAGAGTTTGTCTCAGATTATTGATGCGAAGATTGAAAGCCCCCTATTCTCTCATCAAGCATAGTTATGCTCTGGCAGTATTGTGCGTGTATGTCGTTGGTGTGGGCCACGCTCAGCAATCCCCCGCCGGCGCTCAGGGTTTGCGTATCTTAGTGACGGACTCTCAACAACGCGCACTGGCCGGGGCCGCTTGTGCGCTGCGGTCTTCGAGCGACAACGCCACAGTCGCGGCTAGCGCGACAAGCGACGAGCACGGCATCGCCACTTTTCCAACGACACTAGCAGCGGGCAATTACACACTACGCGTTGAGAGCCAGGGATTTGAAACTCTCACTCGAAATGATGTCGTCATCAAGGATGGCGCGGTTACCGACATCACAGTCTCTCTAAAGGTTGGGGGCGTAACCGAAAGCGTAACCATCTCTCTTCCTACTGAAGATGCAACTAACGTCCAAGCTGGAGCTTCGACAGCAGCAGGAACTCTTCGACGGCAATCACTCCAACGTCTGCCGCTTGCAACCGCGCGTGTCGACGAGGCGTTACCGCTCATCCCGGGAGTCGTGCGTTCCTCGACTGGCGAGATCAATATTGAGGGAGCAAGGGAACAACAGAGCGCGTTGCTGGTCAACGGTCTCAACGCCGCAGATCCTGCAAGCGGAAATTTCAGGTTAAATTTGCCGATTGACTCCGTCGAATCCGTGCAGGTCTTTCAGCATCCTTACACCGCGGAGTACGGAGCGTTTACGGGTGGCGTGACAACCATCGAGACTCGGCGCGGCAGAGATTCCTGGCACGCGGAGGTTAACGACTTTCTTCCTGATCTGCGTTTCAAGGGCGGGCACGTGATCGGTGTCGCCGAAGATACGCCGCGAGTAAACTTCAATGGGCCACTAATCAAAGATCGGCTGTTCCTGTCTCAGTCGCTTTCCTATTCCATTGCTAAGCAGCCTGTGCGCGGACTCGCCTTTCCTAAAAACGAAGCGAAGACAGAAACCCAAGCCTACTTCTCCCAAGTCGACCTGCTCCTGGGCAAACGCCACACGCAGACTTTCACTTTCGGCTATTTCCCTCAGCGCGATCAATTTGTCAATCTGGACTTCTTTCGACCGCAGCCTGTGACGCCGAACTATAAGCAAAGGGACTTTGTCTTCACGGTTCGTGACCATTACCAATTGGGCGAAGGTCTGCTGCATTCTTCGGTTTCGTTCAAGCGGTTCGACGCGAACGTGTGGGGTCAGGGCGAGGACGAGCAGATACTGACGCCGACCGTCGAGCAGGGCAACTATTTCGCGACGCAGTCGAGACGATCACACCGGTTGGAGTTGTTCGAAGTCTACACTTCTCCGGCAAAACATTTCCTGGGCGCGGGACACGAGATCAAAGTTGGGTTCGACTTCAACAGTGTCGGCAACCTCCTCAATTACTCCGCACGCCCGGTCAACGTTATTCGCGAGGACAATACTCTTGCAGAGCGAATTGTTTTTCGAGGAGTTCGTCCTATTCAAGCCATGAACCGAGAGTACGTCGGGTTTGCGCAGGATCGACTGACTGTGCGGCCGAATCTCAGTATCGATCTGGGATTACGGTTTGAAGATCAGCGGATCGGACAAGAAAGCGACTTCGCGCCGCGCGCCGGCTTCGCGTGGTCTCCGTTTAAGAATGACCGAACAGTCTTGCGCGGAGGCGTCGGCTTCTTTTACGACAAAGTGCCGCTAAATATTCGTAGTTTTGGGCGCTATCCTTCGCGTACAGTGACGCGTTACGCGGTAGACGGCTTGACGATAATCGACAGCCATCACTTTGTGAACATCTTGGTAGACACTCCACCGATCGAGCCGCTTGACTTCAGAAGAAGACCAAGTCGTGACGCCGGCTTCGTACCCGAAAATCTCAAGTGGAATATTCAGTTAGATCAAATTGTTACGCGCTGGCTTGATCTGCGCGCGAACCTGAGTCGCAGTCGCACGGATCACATTTACATCGTTAACCCCGAACTGGACTTTAGAGGACGAACGGGAATTGTGCTGCGGTCGGCCGGGCAGGCGACGTACAGCGCGTTTGAGTTGACGGCGCGTTTGCGGTTACCTCGCAAAGATCAATTCTTTGTCTCGTACGTGCGGTCGCACGCGCGCGGCGATCTTAATGATTTCAATAGCTACTTCGGCGATTTTGGATCGCCTGTCATCCGTCAAAACGAGTATTCCAACTTGCCGTTCGATGTGCCGAGTCGATTGATTGCATGGGGCACAATAAATCTTCCGCGCCGCGTCACAATCGCGCCCATCTTCGAGGTGCGTACGGGCTTCCCATACTCAGCGCGCGACGCCGAACAGAATTTTGTCGGCGTGCGCAATTCGGACCAGACACGTTTTCCCGCGTTCTTATCTCTTGACGCGGAACTGGCGAAAGAGTTTCAAGTGACGAAAAAGTATGGAGTGCGGCTCTCTGTGCGCGTCTTTAACGCAACCGATCACTTCAATCCGCGCAACGTTCGCGCTAACACGGCGGACCCACGTTTTGGCGAGTTCTTCGCTTCTTATCATCGATTTTTTAGTGGCGGCTTCGACATTATTTTTTGATTATTGGACAAACGGCGACTCTAAACCTGTCGCGCTGGCAAATTATTTCGCACGCTTTCCAGCGCTTCGATCCATCCTGCCCAAGGGAGGCAGCAAAAAAGCTAATTGAAGAGGATCAAGAGCTATAAATTCGACAGACGTTGGGGCGCGCTTTCGGGCAATCCCTGCGCCGGCGCCGGCGTAAAATCCTCGCCGGGATTGATGAATTGGTCGCGCTCGAAATTGTACTGCTTGTCATAGAGTTGCCTGTAACGACCATTAGCCGCGAGCAGTTCTTCGTGCGTCCCGCGCTCAATAATCCGGCCCTCTTCCAACACCAGAATCTGGTCGGCGCTGCGTATTGTTGAGAGCCTGTGCGCTATCACGAAGGTCGTACGCCCGCGTCGAAGCGATCGCAAGCCGTCCTGAATTAGCGCTTCGCTCTCGCTGTCGAGACTGGATGTTGCTTCGTCAAGAATTAGCAACTTGGGATCAGCGAGAATCGCGCGCGCGATCGCGATGCGCTGACGCTGCCCGCCGGACAGTTTCACGCCGCGCTCGCCCACGATTGTGTCGTATTTCCGCTCGAATTTTTCGACGAACTCTTCACAGTGCGCAGTCCGGCTCACCGCTTCAATCTCATCGGTGGTAGCGTGCGGATTCGAGAAAGCAATGTTTTCGGCGATGGTTCCATCGAAGAGAAAGTTGTCCTGCATGACGACCCCAAGGTACGAACGGAAGTCGCGCAGGCGCAGCGTCTGCAGGTCTTTGCCATCTACTTTGATCGTGCCCGAAAGCGGATGATTAAAGTTCATGGCGAGACTGATGAGTGTGCTTTTGCCTGAGCCGCTTGAACCAACCAGCGCTGTCGTGGAACCCGCCGGGGCTTTGAAAGAAACGTTCTTGAGCACGGGTACGCCGTGGCTATACTCGAACCACACGTTCTCAAACTCGATCTCACCCTCGACTTCGGGCAACGGGGCGCGCGCCGCGTCTTCCTCATCTTCGGTGGGCATGTCCATGATCTCACGAATGCGATCGAGCCCGGCGAAAGCTTCGGTGATCTGGGTTCCAATCGCGGCAAACTGAATTAGCGGCATCGCCATCAGGCCGGTGAAAAGGACATACATGAACAGATCGCCGATGCTCATTTGCCCGGTCACGACCGAGCGCCCGCCCACCACAATGATCACCACGCCGACTGCGCCGATTACCAGAGACGAGAAAGCGGTCGTGGCTGAGACGCCGGTCATTGATTTGGCGATGTTGCGGAAAAGCTTGTGCGCCCCGCGAGCAAAAGTCAGGGCCTCGCGCTTCTCGGCTGTGTAGGCTTTAACGATGCGAATGCCTCCAAGCGATTCGGCGAGACGTCCGGTAAGCGTCGCCGTAATTTCTCCACGCTCACGGAACAACGGCCGCAACCGCGTGAAAGCGAAAGCCAGCGCGCCACCGAATATGCCCAATACGAGGATGGTGATCGAAGTCAGACGCCAGTTAAGCCAGAACAGAACGCAAATCGCTACGACGGCAGTGATGAAACTGCCGACCAATTGCACCAGACCCGTGCCTACCAGATTACGGATGCCCTCAGCATCGTTCATGATCCGTGAGATGAGCTTACCTGTCTGAGTCGAGTCGAAATAGCTGATCGGAAGTCGCGCGATTTGCGCTTGAACCCTCTTGCGCATCTCTGTGATGGCTCGCTGGGCCGCAACTCCCAGGACTTGCGACAGACTGAAGGACGTCAGGGCTTGCACGATTGTGGCGATCGCTGCCGCCAGCGCGATCTTCCAAAGCAAATCGATGCGCCCTTTCACGATCACCGCATCGATCAGGTATTTCGTCGATGCGGGCAGCACCAAACCCATCGCCTGATTTACAAGCATCAATACGGCGCCAAGCGCCAGCCGTGAGCGGTGCGCCCATATCAGTTCACGGGCGTCGGCCCAGGCGGATGACCAGCGTATCTTTTTCTTCTTTTCTTCAGCCATTAGTTTTCATCTACGTTCATAAGCACCAAAGAGTTTCTCCGCCGGCTTGCGTTCTGAGATTGATCGTCTCTTTCGTGCATCAAGTGCTCGCCGAATGATTGTCGCGCGGGCGACGATCGCCGGCCAAATCAGACTGACATCCAGCATGACGAACCCTACTTTTGCCCGGCGCATCTGAGAATTGCTTCAGCGGACACATCGATATCTTTCTCGGTCGTTGACCAATTTGAAATCGAAATGCGCATCGCATGCATGCCATGCCAGGTTGTGCCTCCCAACCAGCAGGTCCCATCTTCCTGTACTCGGCGAATGACCTTTGCCGTAAGTTCGTCGCTATCCTTTCCGGATGGATCCGAAAACCGCACCAGCACTTGATTGAGCACAACGTCATTTAAGATCGTGACGGCCGGAGCTTGTGAGAGCCGGTTTGCCATTCGACGCGCGAGTTGGCAGCAACGCTCAACGATTTCTGCGATTCCCTCGCGGCCGAGGAAACGCAACGCGGCGTAGACGGTGAAGCCGCGCGCTCGTCGCGAAGCTTCCGGCACCCAGTTGCAGTTATCCCGCTCCGCGCGGGACGCGGTCACGTAATACGACGCATGCAAGCTCATTGCGGCTTGATGAGCCGCCGCATCGCGCATAAAGACAAGTCCGGAGTCGTAGGGAACGTTGAGCCATTTGTGACAATCAACCGAGACCGAGTCGGCCAGCTCAAGTCCCTGCGCTAAAGGTCGATGGGCGAGAGAAGCCGCGGCCCACAGGCCGAATGCACCATCGATATGAAGCCAGCTCGGGCGCTCGCGAACGCAAGCGGCTATCTCGGGAATCGCATCGAAGGAACCAGTGTTGACGTTTCCGGCCTGCGCGCAAACCAGAACCGGAGTTTGAATGCCGGCGAGAATCGATCGAAGTTTATCTGATCTCATTCGGCCCTGATCGTCGGTTGGAACTCTGACAACTTGTCCGCTTCCGAGACCCAACATTTGCAGTGACGCAAAGATCGATACGTGCGATTCGTCGCTGGTGATAACCGTCATCGCCGGCGCGCCAAATAGACCTTGCTGCTCAACGTCCCAACCAAGCTTTCCCAGGAGGGCGTGGCGTGCCGCCGCCAGTGCAGTAAAGTTGGCCATCGTACCGCCGGTAACAAAGCCGACGCTACAGCCTTTCGCCAATCCGAACAATTCAATCAGCCAGTCTCCGGCAATTTGCTCAACAGCAGCCGCCACCGGCGAGTGCGCATAGAATGCCGCGTTCTGATCCCAAACCGCGGTCAACCAGTCAGCCGCTACCGCCACAGGCAGAGAGCCACCAACAACAAAACCAAAGTATCGCGGTCCGGCCGTCGCTACCACAGCACGGTCC
>QHXH01000598.1 GCA_003222855.1 Acidobacteriota bacterium | reverse complement strand
CGATGTGAGCCTGACCAAAGCGCAAGTAGGCCAGGCGGTCAGTAATTCGAATTTCCGCGAAGACGTGAATGCGAATGGCACGATCAGTGCCACGGACGTCGCACTGGTCAAATCCAAAGTGGGCACCGCGCTGCCGCCTCAGTGAACCGAGGTTCGTGATTCGAGAATCGTGAATCGTTTGGTAGGGACGTCGCGCTGCGGCGTCCGCGGACAGCGCGGCGCGCTGTCCCTACCACCCTGCAATTACGCGACAATCGCGCCGCCGCAACTTGAGCCCGCTCCGGCGGTGCAGCCGAAGCAGTGGTCGCCCGTCATGATTTCGCGATTGTCGATCTTGTTTGGATCGACGTCCCAGAGAAAAAGTCCCGATTCGTCGGGACTTTGCCATTGCATCCCGAGCTGCTGATTGAAATCGCAATCGTAAACTTCGCCGCGCCAGCCGACGCTGATGGTGTTGCGGCACATGAGACCGTCAATCGTTGCGGGTGGGAGGTTGGGGTCAGTCCTCACTTTTGACACTTTCCAGGGAGCCAAGGCACATCATGTTGAAATAGTGAGGACTGACCCCATTTCCCATCGTACGCTTTGCCGCCGTTGTCCAGGTCGACGACGTAAAACTTCGGCATGTCTTCGGCAGAGTCGGCTAAACACTACCTTGAAGTATGCCCGATCGGCTGGTGCTGTTTGAGTACGGCCAAGTGCTGCCGGCAGCGTTTCAGCTCCAAACTAGAGATGTTTGGACTGCTGATCGCTTGTTCTTCATATCGCACAGCGGCAGCAAGGTCGCCGCCTTGTGCGGTTGCCACAGCCAATGTGTCGACCATAGTAGCATCTTTCCAATTAGTGAGCTTGCACGCGAGTTTCGCATCTTGGACTGCCTGGTGGTAATTTCTAAAAGACGCATCAGGACAAGTTGACCGGAGCCATGCCCGTTGACCTAGCGCTTTCGCATAACTGTCAAGATGAGGGCGAATACGAATGACGTGATCAAGCTCCTTCAGGCTGATGTCGTATCTTTTGAGCTCCTCGTTGGCTGCGGCACGCAACAAGGCCGCCTCGATAAACTTTGGGTATTTTACTAGCACCCGATTGCAATCCTGAATCGCCAATTCGTATTTGTGCTGCCGCATGAATACTCTCGAGCGCATGAAATACGTCAGCCATAAGTCTGGGTCCGCTTGAAGGGCCAAATTTACGCTCCGCTGAGCGTTTTCCACATCGCCTTTTTGCAACTGGTCCTGTGCCTCAAGATCCAGTTTAATCGCTTTCGAGTTTGCGAAGCGCTCTCGGACGACCCGAATGGGCGTGGCTGCGTCCGCAGTCATTGAACCGCTAATCACTGCAACTAGCAGCACGACTGCCTTCGTAAGTCCCATTCCGCTCAGCGAGTACATCGAGAATGATTCTGATTTGAAAACGCAGGCGATTTTTTCACAAGAAGAAAAGTCGGTTTCGGCGAGACGCCGGAACCAACGCCCGAGACGGGCGCGCTACCAATTCGCGTAAACCTCGGCGTCTTTTCGACCCGCCGCCGCAGAGCCTATGGCGTGGCAAGCAAACCATACGAAAAAGAAAGTGAATCGTGATTCGCCCGTATGATGTCAGTATTTCGTCATTTCGCCTTCGCGCGTTGAAACCGTCTCCGACGTGCGCTTAGGTTTGGTACTTTGAAGCGCCGCTTGCCATTCATCATTTTCTTTCTCGTCCTGCTTATCGCCGCGCTCGCCGTGCATATCGACTGGACTTGGAAACGAAAACTATCGCCCCGCGGCGGGCGTTATTTTTTCCATCGCGTCGAGC
>QHXH01000597.1 GCA_003222855.1 Acidobacteriota bacterium | reverse complement strand
GGATAGTTCGGAGCTTCGTCGATATTGATCTGCGTCCAGTGCTGAAATTGCTCGGGCACGTTATTGTCGGCAAAGATTGCTTCGACGGGGCATTCAGGCACGCACGCGTCGCAATCGATACAGGTATCAGCGTTGATGTAAAGGCGATCGGGCAGCTCGTGAAAAGCTTCGACGGGACAAACTGCAGCGCAGTCAGTGTACTTGCAATCAACGCACATCTCAACAACAACGTAGGTCATTCGCGGATGACTCCTTTCAGTATCAACACAAATGTTTATTATCTAACGCGCTGAATGTCAACTGGAAAATTTTATTGTAGCCCAAACTGTTAGTTTGCGTGCGCAAGCTGACAGCTTGCGCTACATTCATCGCTTCGGAACATAGGTAAACCAAAAATAGATCGCCTGGCCCACGCCGATCCAAAACCCAATCACAGCTCCAAACAATTCGATCGTCTTCAAATGATGTTGCGCGACCGACAGGACCAGCGCTTCCAACTTTTCGATCGGATAGTCAGACACTTTCTGCCGCACTAAACCGCCAACATCGAATTCCGCGATCGCCGCGGGCAAACGCTCGCGCGCGGCCGCCACGATCTTTTCCGTGAGCGCAGCTGAAGCTTTATCGATCGCGCCGGCAGGCATGTGATCCGCAAGTCTTCCGATCGGAGTCACCAGGAACCGTTCGACCTGTGAACTCAAGATTCCATTGATGGTGCGCGCAGTGTCGTCGCGCGCCAGGACCGTCAACAGACTCGTCGTCAAAAAAGCCTTCAGCCGCGCCGCTGAATCCGGATTGAGCGTTTCGAGTAGTTCCCGAAGCGTGCGCGGTTGCAGCCGTTCGAGCGCGTCAAGCAAGTAAACGTTGATCGAGCCCGCCAATTCGGGACTTCTCAGCATCGCCACCAGGCGCGAGGCCGCCTGATGCTTGATGTTTTCAAAGTTGTCCGAAGATATTTGCCCGATCAAATCCTTGAGCGGACGCTGCATAAAGCTGTCAACCGTGGCATTCAGAAACAGCGTGGCTTCTTGCGCAAACGCGTCGCCCCGCAAATATTCTTCGACGCGGCGCGGCAGGTGGTTGTTAACCAGATCGTCAACTTCGTAATAAATCCGCTCGCGTGAGATAAAAATCTTTTTGATAAACGAGAGTCGATCGTAGTAATCGTCCACTTCGTGTTTAATGAGCGCGCCGATGCGTTGGCGGGTGTTCTTGCTGGCTGCGATATCGGCGAGGTGATGAACAATCGGCGGGACTTGTTGGTCGATTCGTTCCTTGATCAGTGCGATCGTCTCCGGGGAAAACATCTCCGCGAGAGTCGCGTCGGTGCGCGCCAGCTCGTCGATGCGATCGCTGACAAAGGAATAGACCTTCGACTCGAACTGTTCGGCACTAACAAAGGATTGATAGCGCTCTTCGACAAACGATCGCAGGATCGCGAACGTGTCTTCGTTAATCGTTT
>QHXH01000512.1 GCA_003222855.1 Acidobacteriota bacterium | reverse complement strand
CGTCGCTCGCAGAAACGGCATTGACAATGCCCGTGCCCGAACTCTCGACGGTGAAGCTGAAGGATCCGAAGGATTTTAAAATCATCGGGAAGGGAACTCCCGGAGTCGACAATTTCGCAATCGTTACTGGAAAGCCGTCCTTCAGCATCGACGTCAATCCTCCAGGCATGCTCTTCGCTGTTTATGAAAAATGCCCGGTGTTTGGTGGCAAGACGATGAGCGCGAATCTGGCCGAAATCAAGAAGCTGCCCGGCGTGAAGCACGCGTTCATCGTGGATGCGCCTGCGCCGCGGCCTGCTCCCGCGCCGGGTGCTCCAGCCGGTCCGAATGTGAATTGGGCCTCGGGCGTCGCCATCGTCGCCGATAACTGGTGGCTGGCGAACAATGCGCGGAAATCGCTGAAGGTCGTTTGGGACGAGGGTCCGGTCGCTTCGCAGAGCAGCGCCGGCTATCTCGCGCAGGGCAAACAACTCGCCTCAACGCAGGCATCTCAAACCCCCGCGGGCGGCGGTCCGCGAAGCGCGAAAGACGGCGACGCTGAAGCGGCGTTCAAGACCGCAGCCAAGATCGTCGAAGCCGAGTATTCCTTCCCGTTGCTCTCTCATGCTCCTCTCGAGCCGCAGAATTCAACGGCTCATTACAAGGACGGCAAACTCGAAATCTGGTCGCCGAGCCAGACTCCAGAGCTTTTTAATGCTGCGGTACCTGCCGGTATCCAGAACAGCGATGTCACATTCCATCTGGTTCGCGCGGGAGGCGGGTTCGGCCGGCGCCTGTACAACGAATACGACATCGAGGTCTCGAAAATCGCCAGACTGGTCTCCGACGAGCGCGCCAGGGCTGGTTTGCCGAGCGTGCCGGTGAAGCTGTTGTGGACGCGCGAAGACGATATGCGTCACGACGATTATCGGCCCGCGGGCTTCCACTTTTTCAAAGCCGGCCTGGATGCATCCGGTATGCTGATCGCGTTCCGGGATTATGTTCCCAGCCACGGCGGCACGTCGGTGATTCCGGCGAACGAATTCCCGAGAGGACACGTCGCCAACTTCTGGGTATCGGAAGGCCAGATCACTCCGTTTGGTATCCCGACCGGAGCGTTGAGGGCGCCGGGCACGAACGGCGTCTCCTTCGTCATGCAGTCGTTCATCGACGAAATCGCGCATGCTGCGGGCAAGGATCCGCTGCAGTACCGGTTGGATCTGTTGGCCAATCCAACGGCGCCTGTTCCCACTTTCGCTCAACTCTCCTTTGGCGCTCCGTTCAACCCCCAACGCGCGATCGGCGTGCTCGAAACAGTGAGAGACATCTCGGACTGGAAGAACCGCCGTGACAAGCTTCCGAAAGGTACGGGCCTCGGCGTCGCATTCCAGTTCGCGCATTCCGGCTATGTCGCCTATGTCGCGGAAGTCGCCGTCACTAGCGAGAAGAAGCTGAAGGTCAACAAGGTATGGTCCGCAATAGACATTGGAAGTCAGACCGTAAACCCGCTTCACGCCACCAACCTCGTCCAGGGAGGATTTATCGAGGCCATGAGTCACATGATGGCGTGGGAAATTACAATCGACCAGGGCCGCGTCGTGCAGACTAATTTCAACCAGTACCAGCCGACGCGTATGAGAAATGCGCCGGCGTCAATCGAAGTCAAGTTCCTTAAGACCGACTTCACTCCGACCGGGCTGGGCGAACCCTCCTTACCACCGGCGGTCCCAGCGATCTCTAACGCGATCTTCGCTGCGACCGGTATCCGGATCCGTTCGCTGCCGATCGGCTCTCAGGGCTATAGCTGGACGTAGTCTCCAAAGTGTGGTCGCGGGCCAATCACCCGCGACCACGTTGTTTCCAGGTATGAAGATACTGGAGGTTTCTTACCCGCCTTTTCTCTCACCACGTTCCTGTCAACGATCCCGCTTATCAGAAAGGCCGCGCAACTCGTGTTTGATCCAGGCTTTCGCAAGCCGGAGTTCGCGGTCGACGGTTGTTGCGGAAACGCCGGTCACAGCGGCTATTTCTTCGTGTGTCATGCCGCCAAAGTAGTGGAGTTCGATTATCTCGCTTTGGCGGGAATCCAATTCCGCGAGGCGCTGAAGCGCGCGATCGAGATCGAGAATGTCGACGGGGGATCCACCAGAAGGGGCGTCAGCTTCATCGAGCGAAACTTTTTCAAACTCCCCGCCTCTTTTGTCGCGATTTTTGGTCCGGGCATGATCGACAAGAATGTGGCGCATTGCGCGTGCGGCCATCGCAAAGAAATGCGCCCGATCATTCCAGGAAATGTCCATTTGAACGAGCTTCAGATACGCCTCATGGACAAGAGCCGTGTGCTGGAGCGTATGACCTTCGCGCTCGTTTTGCATT
>QHXH01000511.1 GCA_003222855.1 Acidobacteriota bacterium | reverse complement strand
TGTTTCTAGTTACGGGCAAGACCAGGATGCTCGAGCTACGTAGGAGCGAAATGCAGGCCGCGTTAGATCTATTTCGCTGCTCCGGAACTCTCGAATGTTCTGCGTCGACTTATATTTCATCCCTACGGGATGTTTGACTAGCGAATCTTGCATAAAAAAACCAGGCAGTTGGATCTTTGCTTCAAAGAGCGACTTCGATAAGCAGAGGCCAGTGATCCATTCGATCAACTCCTGCGCTGCGTAAGACTTCCGCGCGACGCAGCAGCACAGTTTCAGGCGGCCCGAAAAGATAATCAATGCGGCGCTCATTAACTGACGTGTATCCGGCATCTCGCCCCAGATCGCGAAAGTATTTCAGCGCATAACTGTATGCCTCGCTATCATTCTTCACGTTGTCGGTGTACAGGTGTGATTTGTCCCTGGGGTTGAGCTCGAAATTGAAATCACCGCCGATAAGAACTATTGATTCGTGTGGGCGACTGCGCGCCCAGTCAACCACCTCGCCGGTAAAGACCCGTCTTCGAGCCGCGCTGAAGGCATCCGCGTGCGCACTCACAAAAATGATTTTCGGCGATTGCGGCCGCAGATGAAGCGACACAGCAATCGCATATTTTCCGTCTGCCGATAGGGACTCAAAACCAGCGTCGCGATCTTTGGCCAGCACTGCGTCAACCCGATCAGAGTTGCCCGGCGGCGCCACTGCTCCCCGGTAACGGCCGTTCAGATACCCGAGCAAGATCTTGAGTTGCTCAGCGCCGGTCAACTCCTGCAACGCGACGGCGTCCGGATCGTTACTCAATATTGTCTCGGCAATCGCTTGCAAGTCTTTTGTGTGGGCGCGACTATCATTTTCGAGTTCTGCGTAACCAACGTTCCAGGTCATCAGACGCAGACGAGGACCATCATGGGGACCTGCGGCGAGAAGCGATCGTTCTCGCAACGCATCGAAATGGGTCGCGACCACGATCATCAGCAAGCAGAGAACGATCAATAGAATCTTGGCCCACATCTTCAGGTCGTAATGTCCTTCCGATCGAAGATTGCAACCGCCAGCAGCAGAATGCCAAAGATGTAGGCGCCGCAGATGCTCCCGTAGCGCCCAAAGCTTTGCCAGGGAATCTCGGGCTTGAAAACATCGCGCCAGAAATCCATGTCGGTGGTGAAAAAATATGGCCGCAAGTGCTCAAAGAACTCAACGCGGTCAACGATGTGGAACACCAGATACAGAGCCAGAGTTGCAACAGTTGCCGTTGCCGGACTGTCGAACAGCACTGAAAAGAGCATGGCAATTGCGGCAATCACCAACAGGGCCCAGGTTCCGGAGACGCTGGCATAGGCAAAACGCCAAAGGGCTTCATCGCGCATCAGCTTGCCGGGTTCATCCACGAGATTCAGCGCGCCCGGATACAGTTGCAGATCGCCCCAACCAACGAAGCACAGGCCCACCAACAAATTCAGACCGATAAAGAAAGCCACCAACAAGTAGGTGTACAAAGCTACCACCAGGAATTTCGAGAGCAGCAGCGAAACACGAGACACCGGTCGCACGCAGATCATGCGTAGCGTCCCCGTCTGCCGTTCGCCCGCGATTTCCGCGCCCGCAGTCATTGCCACAAAGATCGGGATCAGCAAGCTGAAGGAAAACATCACCGAGTAAAGCGCGAAGGTGAGTCCGTTGAAATAACTCTTCGATTCGTAAGTGTATTTGAACTGCGACGTCACCTGCTCCCCGGCCTTGCGCTCGGCGTAGGAGTAAAAACCCCAGAGCATCAGGGCTACGAATGTCGTCAGCGCGATGAACGAGAGAAGGAAACTCCTGG
>QHXH01000510.1 GCA_003222855.1 Acidobacteriota bacterium | reverse complement strand
GCCACTGCGACCGTCGCGCTAAGACTTAACAGGATAGGGATGAAAAGGGCTCTTTTCATACAAATATTCGGCGCCAGATTCCAGGCTTACGAAGCTGCCGATTTTTCAATTTCTGGTGATAAATAAACGCAGAAAGCGTTCAGCCTCTCGTTACGGTTGAGCGTACGCCTTAACCGACATTGAGGTTCGTCGCGCGCGAAAGGCTTTACAACTTTTTACAAATCAAACGTGCGCCTTAAGCGGCCATTTCTCGCGCCGGTTGTTCATTGGCCCGAGTGTCGGCTCCGAAGAGGAGCTGGTAACGCTTTATCTTCGCGTTCAGCGTGGTGTGTTTGACGCCGAGCAACCGCGCCGCGCGCGCCTGGTTGCCGCCCGTGCGCACTAACGCAACTCGAATCAAATCGGCTTCAAATTTCTTTACTTCATCGTCAAGGTTCAGTCTTTGATCGTTGGTTGAAGTCGTCTGCTTGAGATAATCGACGGCGTTCAGCAGCTCGACGGCAACGTCTCGCAATGAACTGAGGCGACTCTCAAACGCTTCGTCACGCAGCAAATTCGCAGCTTGTCGTGACGCGCCGGGATCTTCCGCTTTCCAGGTAAGTCCGTTCATGTTTCCCCCTTTTCTACTTCCCTCTCCTTCTGGAAGAGGTCAGGGTGAGGGTGTAGGTCCGCAAAGTCGTCCCTCACGCCAGCCCTCTCCTAAAGGGGAGAGGGAGTAATGCACCCAATTCATTTTGCGAGCAGCTCTCGAAAGAAGGAGATGGCCCGCTCATCGCCGGTCTGGCCCAACATCTGCACGGCAATTTTTCGCACTTCGACACTCGGATGATTCCGCGCCGTGCGAATCAGAATCGGAATCGCTTCATCTTTCGGCCGGCGGCCGATCGCGCGCACTGCTTGTTTCTGAAGCTCAAGCTCGGGACTCGAATCGAGTGTGCTCGTTAAAGCGCCCAGGCTCTTGTCGCCGGCAATTCGACCCAGGCCGGCGATCGCGCTCTTTCGCAGCTCGATGTCCCTTTCATTCTCAGCCACGCGAATCAGATACGTCGCCGCGCCGTCGCGATTGTCGCTGCGCGCAATGCCCCCCAGCGCGGGACGTTTCAATTCACGCGTAGTCATTGTTTCGTAGAGAGTTTCCAGCAAGGGCAAAGTTGTCGCGGCGCGACTCATGCCCAACGCGGCCATGGCCTGTTGACGCGCATCGATGGATTCCTGTGTGCTGCGGACGATGTCAGCCAGCAGCGCGTTCTTCGACTGGCTCTCAGGCGTGTAGCCCAGCCAGTAGATCGCGCGGTTGCGGATCGACTCGGCCACCGGCCGCTTGATTAGCTCTGTGAGCAGCGGCTCAACCTTCGCGTCATCATGCAACGCGATCGCAAACGCGGCGCGGTCGCTTAACCGGTTAACCTCCGGCGCCGCCGAATCGATTATCGATTTGAGATAGCTGAGACTCTCTTCGTTAGTTGCGTGACCGGCCCAGTAAACCGGATAGCTACTGAACTGATGTTCGCGGCGCAGGTTGTAAACTTCCGCACGGGTGAAGGCTTCGCGCTGCGTTTCAAACAGCAGGAACAATCCCAACTCGCGCGTTTCGTAGCGCGAGTCGGACATGATGGACCAGCCGTCATTCGACCACGAGACGACTCCATCGGCCCCGACAATTTCAAAATCGATCGCCACGCCCGGACGAACCTCGAATTGATAGCCTACCCAAAATCTTCCGCCCGGCGCGCCAGCCTTACCTTTGACAACCGCGTTATCGATTTTGGCTTTCAGGCTCGCGCCTTCAACTGGCGTGAAGTTCGTCGTCTGCGCCGTCGTGGCTGTGACGATCGTCAATGCAAACGCGATCGCAAAGAGTATTTTGGGCATTTTGTACACGACGGTCCTCCGCTTTCACGAACCTCAAGCTTTTGTCAGGAGCGGGTCACTGCCCGCCGAGTCGGACCCGCGGCCCGACTCTTAACTAATCGTGGTTTGTTTGGTGCACTTGCCGCTACTGCTTCAAAAGATCCTCGAGTAACTGAATCACTCTTGGATCCTTGCTGCTATGTTGGGCCAGAATCATGATGATCCGGCGGCGGCGTTCGATTGGTGTCTGGGGATTTTTGACAATCGAAATCAGCATGTCTATTACTTTCGGATCGTTCGAGTAAGCGAGCGAATTCAGGATCTGTTCTTTGATTCCGTCATCCTTCTCGGAAGCGTAGAGGGCCATCAGTTCATTGACTGCCTGTTCGCCTCCGCGACGGCCGATGGCGCTGATTGCAGCTTTGCGCAACTCGACGTTTGACAAACCCGAGATTACGGACGTGCGAATTTCCAGCTCCTGACTTGAGTCGTAAATCTTGAAGAGAGCATCGACCGCGGCCTCGCCCTGCCGGCCTGAGATGCTCGAGATTGCAGCTTTTCTCAACGACATCGGCTTGCTGCTTATGGCAATCTCGCCCAGCACGGTTGCGGCGCGCTCGCTGGTGATCTGACTGAGAGCATAAACAGCAGCTTCCGAAATTTCAGTTTGCTGCGAGTTCAGCGCAAAGTCTCGCAAAGGATCGATCACGCTGTCGTCGTTCATTGAGCCCAGAACTGAAATCGCTGTAGTGCGAAGTTTTAGATCGGTTTCGTTCTGGGCCACGCGTAGGATTGTCGGCGTCGCCGCTTTGCCGCCGTAACGCGCCAATAACCTCAGCGCTGCGCGCTTGCACGTAACGGTCTCAGTCGAGCCAGGCCTCAACCACTCAGTGGCGACCGCGTTTCCACGTTGGACGTCGCTCTGAAACAGCGCCTGGAGAACCACAATCTTGAATTCAGAAGGATCATCATCCGACGACCCCTTGCCTTTGCCATTGAAATCGAAGTCAAAATTAAAATCGTAGTTGAACTTGTCTTTGAATTTTTCCTGGGCTTCCGCCATGCGCTCTTGGATTCGTTCCTGGGCTTCACGCGTTCTCTCCTGGGATTTTGCCTGCGCCTCGGCCATCCTCGCTTGCGCCTCTGCCAGCCTTGACTGCACCTCGGGGGTTTGCACTTGTACTTCGACCGGGTCGACCTTAACAGATACCGCCGGCGTGATGACCGGATCGACCGTTACCGTCAGGGGATCGACTTTCACCTTCACCTGGCCCGGAAGCTGCGCCAGCAACAACTCAGCGTCGTCTTTCCACTGCGTCCTTTCGTAAGTCTTCAAAAGCTTCTCGATTGTGTCCTTGGTTTGGTTGAACTTGCGCAATTTGTACTGAGAGTACGCCATCCAATACATTGCCTGATCAAGGTTTTTTTCCTGCGGATAAGCCGAGATGTATTGCGCGAATTTTTGTTCAGCCTTGATCCACTGCGCGTCGTCGATAAGATCTCGCGCGCCGTTGAACATCGCGTTTGCTGCGGCGTTGTTGCCGCTCTGCTGAGCAAACGTCGTTGCTTTGGGGCGCATGGAAAATTCTTGTGCTGACACGGCGCCGACAAACGTCATGAGCGCGAACGCGATCGCCGCAATCAGGGCCAGCATCTTCGTCATCGATTCTTCTTTGTTTACGTTGTAATTCATCGTTTCATTCCTTCAGGGTTAAGATTTCTTTAGTAGCCTCGCAATTCGGCTACGATTTCGGTTTTCTGCACACGATCTTTAATTTGACGCACGTCATTTGGCGACGCTTTTTCCGGAAGATTCGCAATGTCGATCAAAAACGGCTCGAGACTTCCCAGCATAGCTTTCGCGGGAAACTTGCCCGCCGCCTCTGCGTCGCGACGCAGGACAACATTTTCGTTCAGCAGCCGCCGTGACTCAGCCTTCTCGTAAGAAACATCGACTTCCTCATCGTCATCTGAGAATTTGATATTTCGAATCGAAACCAGGAGATCCTGCGCCTGCTGTAGATGAGTCGCCGTGTCACGATCTTCAATATCTGTATAAGCAGCATCAGTGAACAGCACATCGGATTGATTGTCTCCGCGATGCTTCTTAATCTCCGGCCGCTTTGTCCTGGCTGCGATTAGCTGGTCCGGTTGTTTGTCTCTGTTAGTCGACGTGACGGGCGACGCTCCTGACGGTTGTTCCCGTCCGACGTTAGCCGGCTGAGGCGGCTTCACATTCTTCACAGCCACTTCAGGTTGCGGCGCTTGCGGCCGGGTTCGCCAGTAAGCCACGCCAATCACTAAGGCAATGGCCACCAGAGCAACCGCCGGCATCGCGAATCCGAAGCGAGGAATCGCCAACAAACCGGCGAACCACCCGCCAAGGCTGGACTTTGGTTTCGCACCGGCCTCGTGATTCTGCACTGCGATGCGCGCGGCAATTCCATTCCAGACGGCCGGAGAGGCTTGCAGATCGCGATCGTAACGTTGGTACAACTCGCTCTCGGCAGTTAATGCTTCCAGCTCACGCGTGCAACTCTCGCACTTGATCAGGTGCGCGCGCACTTGTTCCGTATCACGCTCGCCGGCTTCGCCGTCGATGTACGCTTCCAAAAAATTTAGACAGTCATCACACTTCATGACGTTCTCACATATTGCCCCACGCGTTGGCGCATCTCGGTACGCGCGCGATGTAAATCGGTTTTCAATTTAGGAATCGAAAAACCGGTAATCTCAGAAATTTCTTCATAGCTGCACTGGTGAAAAACTTTCAGCGTGAACACCAGGCGCTTGTCGTCATCCAGCGTGGCCAGCGAACGCTGCACGACTTCGTTTAGTTCTTTATTCAGCAGGTTACTCACCGGAACCGGCCCTTGATCACTTAGATCCAGCACCTGCTTGTCATCCAGATCGACGTGCCGGTTATGACGGATGC
>QHXH01000509.1 GCA_003222855.1 Acidobacteriota bacterium | reverse complement strand
CACGCGCCCGCAGATGTTTGATTCCGCCGGTCAACGCGCCCGGACAGAACAGAGATTTTCCATGGGCGCTGGGAAAGACGGGAAGCTGGTGGCGTTGCGCCACGCCACGACCACGCATTCCTCACCTACTCACGAGTACACCGAGTCATGCGGCAACATGTCGCGCATGTTGTATTCGTGTCCGAACGTCGACGTCACGCACCGACTCGTTAGGCTAAATTTGACTACACCGTGTCCGATGCGCGCGCCGGGTGAAACGCCGGGCGTGTTCGCGTTGGAGTGCGCGTTAGATGAACTCGCGCATGAGATCGGCGTCGATCCGGTCGAGTTTCGTCTGCGCAACTACGCGGAAATCGACGAATACCAAAACAGGCCGTGGTCGAGCAAAAAGTTGCGCGAATGCTACCAGCGAGGCGCGGAGAAATTTGGCTGGTCAAATCGAAATAAAAAGCCGGATTCAATGCGAGCGGCGGATAGATCGCAAATCGGCTTCGGAATGGCGACGGAAGTTTATCCAGCTGGTCAGCAAAAGGCGGGCGCGACAGCGATCCTGAATAAAGACGGAATGGTTGTCGTGCGCAGCGCGACGCACGAGATCGGCACGGGCACCTACACTGCAATGTCGCAATTCGCGGCGGACACGCTAGGGATTCCAATTGAGAAGATCCGTTTCGAACTTGGTGACTCACAATTCCCCGAAGCGCCAAACAATGGTGGATCATGGCTCACAGCGAGTGTCGCGCCGGCAGTAATGGGCGCGTGTCGCGAGTTGAAAAAGAACGTTGTCGGTATCGCGGGAAACTGGCCTAACGACTCAGCGCAGCTAGCCAACCTGTTCGCGCGCGCCAATCAGGAGCAAATTCAGGCCGAGTTTAATTCAGAACCGAACAAGGAAGAGCGCGAAAAGTTTTCTTTTTTTTCCTACGGCGCGGTTTTCGTCGAAGTGCAGGTCGATCCTTTTGGACAAGTGCGGGTGAAACGCGCGGTAGGCGTCTATGACATGGGCCGCATGATTAATCCACGCCTGGCGCATAGCCAGATCATCGGCGGAATGCTGTTTGGCTTCAGCACGGCTTTGATGGAAGGCACAGTTCCCGATGCAAACGTCGGCCGCATTGTTAATCCGAATCTTGCCGAATACCACGTCGCTGTGCACGCCGACACGCCGCCGGAGTTCGATATCGATTTCATAAACGAACCCGATCCGCACATGCCTGATCTCGGCGCGCGGGGCATCGGCGAAATCGGAATCGTTGGGGCGCCGGCGGCAGTGGCGAACGCAGTTTTTCACGCAACCGGCAAACGCGTGCGCGATCTGCCGATTACGCCGGATAAATTGATCGTGTAAATTATGAGTTCACCGGCACCGATTCCCGCTCACGCCATGAGCAAGCCAGTCAGTCGCGTGGACGGGCGGCTCAAAGTGACCGGCACGGCGAAATGTCCTGCAGAGTTCAACCCACCGAACATCGCTACGCATTTCTTGTGATGAGCGTGATCAGCGACCGTTGCTTCGAAGAGAAGGACGAAATGCTAGGCAGTAGGAACAGTGCCGCCGTCGATGACATACTCCGTGCCGGTGATGGAGGCGGCGCGCGGCGAAGCGAGAAAGGCGACGAGGTCCGCCACTTCTTTCGGCTGAGCCGGGCGTCCGATCGGGATGCCGCCGAGTGACTTCATCAAACCCTGGCGCGCACCTTCGTAATTGGTAGCCGTCTTGTTCGCCAGTTCCGTGACCAGACGCACGGCCGCTTCCGTCTCGACCCAACCGGGCGAAACCCTAACCACGCGGATGCCTTTCGGACTGACTTCCTTGGAGAGGCCTTTGCTGTAATTCGAGAGCGCAGCCTTCGCCGCGGCATACGCGATGGTGGCGTCGGGCAGCGGTAACTGTGACTGAATCGAAGTGATATGGATGATCACTCCCGCGCCCTGCTCGAGCATCGCGGGCAAGAGCGCGCGATCCAACCGGACTGCGGACAACAGATTAAGGTCGAGCGCGCGATGCCATTCGTTATCGTCGAGCACCGCGAAACCGCCCGCCGGCGCCGATGAGCCGCCGACGACATGGACAATAATGTCAACGCCGCCAAGGCGATCGTGAACCGCGTCGGCCACGATGGTGCAGCCTTCGGCCGTGGCAACATCCGCTGCGACAAACAGATTGGGTTCGCGCAGTTCAGCCGGTGTCGTTCGAGCGGTGGTGAGGACCTTCGCACCAGCCTCGCGCAATCGCGCGACCACCGCTTCGCCGATCCCTT
>QHXH01000258.1 GCA_003222855.1 Acidobacteriota bacterium | reverse complement strand
TCATTCGAAACGGTTGAGCAGGAAAACGGCCAGGCCACGGTAATTCGGTTTAGTATCGATGGTTCGCGCTATGTTGCCGGCGATGTGCTTTTAGTTTTGTCGGGAACTGATATTCACTTTCACGGAATGATTGGCAAGATCGGCGAGGGGTGGGGGATTGCCTCAGACCGGCGCGGCTCGCTCTTACCGGCAACGGTGCAGTGACAGTAGCTTCACGCCGTTACGGTGGCTTCGGAAGGAACTGACAATGAAGCGCTCTCTCTTATTAGCAGTTGGCCTCCTAATCGCCTTCCCGCTGACACTAGCAGCCCAACGCACTCAATCCGCAAAAAAATACGTTAAGCAGGGCATCGAGCGTTTCAGTCGCAACGACATCGTCGGAGCCATCGCTGAATACGACCGCGCGATTAGCATCGATCCGAAAAATGCGGAGGCGTATCTTAATCGCGGGAAGGCGAGACGCGCGGCCGGAGATCTCGACGGCGCGATTGACGATTACGAAGTCGCCGCGAGCCTGGCTCCGGATTTGGCGGTGAGCAATCACGACATCACGCAGGCGTACCTAAACCGGGGATACATCAAGTCGAATCGAATGGACATCGAGGGAGCGTTGGCGGATTTCGATCGGGCCATCAAATACGATCCGAACGACGCCGACGCCTACTTCAAACGCGGCCGCGCCTTCCTAATCATCGGCAACGCGAAATTCGCTATCGCCGATTTCGATAAGAGCATCGCGCTCGACGATCGCAATCCACTGGTTTATGCCGAGCGCGGTTTTGCCCGGCAGACGCAGGGACAGAACAGCGAGGCGCAAAAAGATTTCGAGCGTGGCCTGAAATTGAATAACGATTTACGATTGATGCTTGACCTGCACCTGTTGGATTTGCAAATGCAGATCAAGGAAATGGAACGCCGGCAATCGGCAATCAAGAAGAATATCGCCTGAAGAGTGGCGCGGGCGTCCCGCCCGTAAGAAGTCACGCGCAAGATGCGCGTGCCACAATCAGAAAATATCGCCTGGCCTACCGCGTATAACCCGCCGGATGTCGAATCTCGACGTCACGCTCCAGCGGTTTTATATCCAGCTTGTGAAAACCTTTGTTGGTGTGCGTTGAAAGATAAGTGAGTGCGATCTGTTTGCTCATCAGTGAATCGATCTCTTTCAGAAAGGGATCGAAACTAACGGGCGCGCCGCTGGTACCTTGAAAGAAAGCTCGCCCGCCCGTTTCATCTGAGAGTCGCTGAAGACAACTCTGCCCGTTAAGACTCAGCGCCTGTTGCGTCGGCGCTGCCGAGGGCGCGAAGATTGAGTAGATAGCGACGCTGCGGCGTTGCGCTTCCGTGATTGCGCGCTGTAAATCCACGCTCTGACCCGGGGTTGAGCTATCAAGTCCCCGCGAGATGTCGATACCGTCGCTGATGACAATCATCGCGCGACGACCCAGCGGCTGCGAATCGAAGCGGCGCAGGCCTTCGATAATCTCAACGTAGGGATTGTATGCGCCGGCGCCGGCCGTTCCCTGTGGCACGCGAACGCTTTGCGCCGCTTTATCCAGCTCGTTGGTGAATTTGCGCCGCACCTCCAGCGAGCCTTGCCGAATGTAAGCGACCATCACCCTGGATCCGCCCGGCTCGTTGCGAATAAAGTTCGCCATGTTCCTCGTCTCGACCGAAACTGACGAAACTAAATCATCCTGAAATAAAATCGCCAGCGTCATGGGACTGTCGATCGGAGTGCGACGCGAAATTTCCCTTTGTATCTCGCCGTCTTCGCGCAGCAGAAAATCAACGATCCGCATTTCGACGGCCGTCGACTGGCGCAAACGAATTGAGACGGGCACCGTTACCGGTTTTGGGGCACCGCGAGACGTGCGGCCATCCTGAGCCAGCGCTGATACTGCCAGAGCAGCGATCGCTCCGGCAAGCGCAAGCTTATTGATCCTGAGTATCATCATTTTGCTTTCGCGAGATGCAACCTCGTTCATATTACAACGGTCGTTAAGCAAACAGTAGCAGTTTATGCAGTCATGCTGGCGCTGGCCTGCCACTGCTTCAGGCGAGTATCATAATCAACCTGCGACCGTGAAGGGTGAATTATCAAAAGATCTGGTGCCGGAGCGTCCCGGGAAAATCACCGCGCGAGAAAAAAGGCTCGCGCGCATCTGGGGCACGGCCCCATGGCTGGCCCTGGCCGGCGTCACGATTGCACCGCCTGCGGCTTTGATGCTGGCTTATCTGCTCTCAGGTTTCTCGCCACTTTTTCTGGTGCTCGCGATTACTTCCGCGCCGTTTTCTCTAATAGCAGCCATGATTGTCGCGCTGTTTCTTCTGATATATCGGCGGCAATGGACGCGAAAACTGCGGGACCGCCTTGCATCTGATGGTATTACTGCCGATGAAGTTGGTTTCTTTCTTAACGAATTAACAAGTGGCGAGAAGCGTTCGCTGCGGGATATGGAAAAACGGCAGCCGTTACTCGCCGACGCGTATCGCGAAACCCTGGCCCTGAGATTGAACGCCACTCGCCTGACCGCGAGCGCGCGCCGCAATTTGCTTCAGGTCGAACGCCGAATTAATCGGGCCCGCTACCTGAATGCGCCTGATACGTCAGTGTTGCTGGATGAGTTGGCTGGGGATCGAGCGCGCCTGGAAACTCTGAAGCAGGAAGGCTCGTCCCGCAGGGCCGAGGCCGAAGCACGTCTGCAAATGATCGAAGCGGCGGCGAGCCGCGGCGCGAGTTGGGCCGAGACAAATTACATGTTGCAGCGACTCGATGAAGGAAGAAAGCACTTGCCGCTGGGATTGGAAAACGCGCGCGCCGAACAACAGCTGCGTGAAGAAGCTGAGCGCGAGTTACGAAAAGAACTCACTTAAAAAGAAAATTCCCTTCCCGTTTAGCAGGAAGGGAATTCTTGGAGGGACTCACGCGATTGAGAGCTACCGCGGCGTGCTATAAGGAGCACCTGCGCGAATTACCAATTCGGTGCCACGATCTAAATCGAGATCGTTTCGACCTTCGGCGTAGATCGATCCTGCGCCGGCTCCAGCACCCAGGATCGCTCCAATCGCGGCGCCTCTTCCACCGCCGGCGATTGCTCCGATGATCGCGCCCACCGCAGTACCGATGGCGGCGCGCTCTTCTGTCCGCGTCGTTTGATTCTGGTCGCGCACAGCGCCTTCAGTATCGACACGAACGGTCTCACCATTCCTGGTCGCAACACTCTCCAGCAGACCGGCAAATTGATATCGCCGGCCATCGCGCAAGCGAATGTTGTCAAAGTCCAGGGTCATTATCGAACGTCCGCTCAGGCGGCCGCTACGCTCAATACTGGAAACGTGACCTTCTATCGTAGCGTCGCTGAATTCAGCCGGCTCAGTTACCCGCAAGGTAAATCGATCGCCAATGGCAACCGTACGCGTCGACAGCGGATTGTCGAGCATACCCACGATCCGCGCGCCATCGGGCACGATAAACCCTCCTGAGGCTGTCCCCGGATATTGCGTAGTGTTCCCCGGATATTGCGTAGTGTTAGCCGGATTGTAAATCTCGAAACGGGCAACATCCGAAGTCTTTTGATAGGTGCTGCGGACCTGCACCGATTGATTCAACTCTGGCAGATAAATCCGTCGCGTGACATTGAGCGTGCGCCCGTTGTCAGCTGTCTGAAAGACCACGTTGAATTCGCTGCCACTGTCGCCGCTTGAATTCACGGTTAACTGGTTTCCGCTGAGCCCGGCGCGTAAGTGAATCGTTCGGCCGGCAGGTGAAGTCTCTATGCGGTCCTGGCCATCGGCATCGAATGAAACTTGCGGCGCTCGCGTCGAGGCGAGCGTGACCTGACGTCCGCGCAAATCGATAGCGAGTTCATCAGGCGGATCCAACCGCCGGCTCACAAGATCAAATACTCGCGTTCTTTCGCTGGTTGGCAAACTGCGCGCGGCGCGCTCTGCCGCCAGGCGGGCGTCTTCGCTACGCGCACGATCGATACGATAGGTTCCGGTCAGCGCCTGCACGCCGTACTGATTTCCGTAAGTTGGATAACCAGAAGTCGGGCTTCCGTATGGCGGATTGTACGTGGATGTTTGCCACGTTAGGTTGAAAGCACTGGCAAGTTGATTCAAATCAACTCGCATGCTGGACCACAAGTTCTGGGTCCTGGCGTCCAGCGAATTTAGCCGCACGAAATCGTCAATGCGCGCGGCGCTATTCAAAATGTCCTGGACGTCTGAGCTCGTGGCCCGCCGCCGATCGAAGTTGTCACGCAGCCGGCGCACACCCTCATTGAAGCCACGCGCGGTCGTGTTAAATTCTCCGTTCGAGTCATAGTTAGCGTTCGAGCTCTGGCTCCAGTCATCGACGCCGTTCCTAAATAAGTTGGCGCGGTTCTCCAGGCGCAAAATTGTCTGCCGCACCGATTGATAACTCCCCCGGTAGGCCCTCTGCGGCTGCGCCTGGGCCATAACCGCGCAAAGCACCAGGCACGCAAGTGACAATGGTGCTGTCCACAAACGTCTGCTCATGATTATTTCCTCCCTTTCTTTCCTCCACTGGTTTGATGAGTTTACATTCGCCCCTTCAAATGATGTGCCAATCGAAACTTTGGGAGATGGGGGAGAGAGCTCTGGACAGTTTTTGGTTGTTATGCCCTGCGATTCAGTAAAGTCCCTTACTGGTTGTCGTTAAGCAATCTTACGATTTCATTGCGAAGTACCGAGCTGATTCAGACGCGTTTTAAAAACGGGCATGTTATTCTTCACCTTAAAGAGCAGGAGTATCGATGGCGGACAACGAACGCAAGGCCACAATCCATTTCGCTGGCAACGATTTCTTCGTGGGTGTCACGCCGTCAGGCCACGCGCAAACCATTGAAACCGACTCGCACCGGGGCAGCGCTGCCACTCCAATGGAATTGCTCTTGCTTGCCTTGGGTGGATGTACTGGTGTTGATGTGGTCTCGATTCTGAGAAAGAAGCGGCAACACGTCACCGACTATCGCATCGAAGTGCATGGGGATCGCCGCGAAGATTTTCCGCGCGGTTACACGCGCCTTTACGTGAAGCATATTGTTACCGGGCGCGGCGTTTCAGAGCAGGCAGTAGCACAGGCGATCGCGCTTTCCGATCAGAAATATTGCAGCGTGGCGGCAACGGTGCGCGGCAGTGCTGAGATCGTAACAAGTTATGAAGTTATTGAAGACAAGCAGGAAGAAGCAGTTTGATCCGTTCGCGCTGATTCTGCTGGCGACCTTTGCCGGCGGGACACTCGTGTCGACGACGCTTGGTCAAAGTGCGACCGATGCTTCCTTGAATTCTGTTCGCGTGAGCGATCGCGCCGATCGTTTGTCGAAAATGCCGCCCCAGATTCCGGCGGCTGAACACATGCGGCGCGCGGCGATTTACATGGCTAACCGTGCCTTCGCTCCGGCGCGCGAACACTGGCAGGCGGTTGTCGATAACTATCCAGGCGATCCGAACATGCCCGGCGCGTTATACGGGATCGCGCGATCTTACTATCAGGAGCGACGTTACGAAGAAGCGCGACAGATGTTCGAACGCGTTGCGCAAGCATATCCCGAAATGAAAGAGGGTCGGGAGGGATCGAATTTCGCTGCCTCGTCTTTGCTCCGCATGGGCCGCGGCGATGAAGCTGCGGCGCGGTACATCGAATATCTCAACAAGTATCCAAATGGCGAGCGCATCGACACGGCGCACCTAAATATCATCGACGGCTATCGCGAATCGGGGCATCCCCAGGACGCGATTGTGTGGATCGATCGAACGCGACAAAGATTCATGGGCACCGCGACGGAAATCAGCGCGACCTTCGCCGGGCTGCGCCTCGACATTGCCCTTGGTGAGTGGAATCATGCGGTGCAAACTGCGGATGAGCTATTGCAAAAAGCTATTCCAACCGCTGCGAATACAAGCGCGGATGAAGTGCTCTACTTGAAAGCGCATGCATTAGAACGCGCGGGACGAACGCCAGACGCTATTCGTTTCTTTTCGATGATTCCCGATAATCTTGATTCTTACTATGGCGGACGAGCCACGAATCGGCTGGCCGCGATGAATGATTCAGGCGCGCAACAACGCGCGAGTGAGCGTTCGGGCGCGGTGCGCGCGTCGATCGAACGAGCGGCCGCCGCATATCCTGCGCCATTTAGATTTCAGGTTCTGAGCGAATCCAGGAAACGCGCACTCGATCCGCGTCTGGTGCTTGCAATCATGAAACAGGAGAGTCAGTTCAAGCCTAACGCGAAATCGGGTTCGGCAGCTCGCGGGCTTTTGCAATTGACGATCGATGCCGCCCAGAAATACGGGCCGCGCGCGGGCCTCAAGCAGGTAACGGACGAATCTCTGTATCAACCGGCAACCAACATCGCAGTCGGCACGGAATACATGGCTGAACTCTCGCGCATGTTTGCGGGCCTGGCCGAGGCTATCGCCGCTTCTTACAACGGCGGCGAAGACAACGTCGCGCGATGGCTCGGCCGTACGAACCAAAGCGACGCCGGCGTCTTTGCCGCGGAAGTCGGTTTTGGCGAGTCGAAAAACTACGTCTTCAAAGTCATGTCTTACTATCGCGCGTACCGGCAACTGTACGATGCGAATTTGAATAGGCAATAGCGTCCTCAGAAGCCCGACCGTGAGAGGGGGAGAGTCACGGAGGGGAAAAACGTTTTCGTATGATTTCGTGGTAGGTGTCTTTTGCGTTGATTGAGAACAACCACGAAATCACATCACGAAAGCAAAGCAGCGCGGAAGCGAGTTTCGGACGCACCCACCACGTCCCTCAACACTTCATCGACAGTGAAATCAAAGAAGTCCTTGCTTACGCGCGGGCTTCCGACACTACGGCACCGGACAATATTTCGGCTCGAATCCCTGCGCGCGCTCACGCCGATCGAGAACGTTTGGTCGCGGATATTCACGGGGAATGATTCCGAGTCTTACCAGCGCCGCGCGATATTCATAACGAATCGTCACCTCGCCAGCCGGCCGCGGATCGAGATCCATCTTGATCCACTGCACATCGTTGCGAACTGAGCGGCCGATGCCAGTCGCTGCCGATTCGTCATCAGGCGGCGGATACGGTTGCACGCTTCTTGGCTTTGCCGCGTCAAGAGTGCCGCCCTGCGCCGGCGCTGATTCCGCACGACTGTTCGTCGTTGGCGCACCCTTGTCTTGCTCTTTGTCGTACCTTGGTTTGGGTTGCGCCGGTGTCACCGGCATTATTGTTATGGGACGGCTTTGCTCGCGAAAGAATACGGCCGAGATCACGCCGAGATTCGCCGCCTGGCCCAACTTTGCTGCGTAAGAATCACGTTCAGTTGTGAAGTAAAACCGGCGCGCATTCTCAGAACTCATCTGCCAGCCGCGAACATGAATTGTGCCGTAAGGTTCGATGACCCATTTGTGCGCGTCCCACGCGCTCGTGTGCCGCGCATCGATAGTATTCAATCCGTCGACTGAGAGCGCGACCGCAACTCGCGACCCCGTGGGATTCTGAATTCGCAATTCATACTCGGCATTCTCCAGCGCTTCAACATAGCGACGGCCGCGCGCGGCATATTCTGGTGTGGCCGCGCCGTTGATCAGGACTTCAACAGAAAAACCATTTTCAGCTACTGCCGCGTCCGCAGAAGAATCCAACGGCGGAACATTGATCTCCGCTTCCGCGGCTGCCGCTTTCCACGAGCCATAGCCGATGACACAAACCGCAAGGACCGCAAAAGAGATTAACGCAAACCGGTCCGCAAATTTTTTCAACATAAGTGTTCTCCTCTTCCCGATAGACTTCGACTCACAGAAAAAGAACGCTTCGGTTAATCGCTTCTTGCACCCAAACGCGAACAAATCCGAACGATTTTGGAATTATCCTTCGCTACGATAAAATCGCGTTGTTTTTGCGACTTATTACTTGACGAGGACGCGCAGGTAGGTTTCAATACTGCGACCGCAATCATTCAAATATGGCCGAATACGTACTGACAGCGACCAAGACCCAGGCTCGAGCTGGTTCGTTTTATGATCGCATCGAGCGCTTTTATGACCTCACGTTTAAGCTAAATGGTTACGGCCGGTCGCTCGATCGGTATTTGCAGGCGCACCCGTTGCCGGTATTCGAGAATGCCCGAATTCTCGACGCGGGCTGCGGCACCGGCACATTAATGCTCGCCCTGCTGCGAACCTTAAGAGTTCCAGTCAGGTTAACCGCGATCGATTTGTCAGCGTCGTCGATGGCCACGGCGAAGAAATACGTTGCCAAGAACAATCCTAATGAGCAGGAAGTACGCTTCGCGCAAGGAAATGTGTTAGCGCTGCCGTTCAGTGACGATGCATTCGATCTGGTCGTGACCAGCGGAGTGTTGGAGTATGTGCCGTTGGAAGACGGTTTCACCGAAATGGCGCGGGTAATCTCACCGGGAGGTTATTTTCTGCACCTGCCGATGCGGCCGACGGCAGTGACAACGCTGCTGGAGCTGCTGTTCAGGTTTAAGGCCCACCCGCCGGAAGAACTGGCGGAGACTACCGATCGACACTTCCAGGTCGTCAGCCATTATCGTTTTCCACCATTTCAAATTATCGGCTGGAGTAAGACAGCCGTGCTCGCGCAGAAGATTTAGTTACAGAACCGCGAGCGGTAGCGAGCGGATTAAGAAGTCAACTACGTTTGTGTGCGCAATAAGATAGTTGAACGCTTATCCCGCTCGCTACCGCTCGCGGTTCTGACACGTTACCGCACCGGCACCAACCTCAAAATTCGATCATCATCACTTGCCGGGCTACCACGCCCATCCCGATTCGAGGTTGAAAAATAAATGTATCCGTCCGGCCCTTCGGCGACGTCCCGGATGCGTCCGTATTTACGTTCCAACAAATTTTCCTGATTGACGACTTGCCGGCCATTGGTAACGACGCGAATAATCCGTTCGCCGACCAGGCAGCCGAAAAAGAAGTTTCCCTTGAATTGCGGAAACTGCGATCCGCGATAGAACACGCCGCTCGCCGGGGCGCACGCGGGCGTGTATTCCAAAATCGGGGACTCCATACCTTCGTGAGTCGCGCGATGATGAATCACCGGCCATCCGTAATTCTTCCCGCGCTCAAGGATGTTCACTTCATCACCGCCGCCCGGCCCATCAAATCCACTGGGACCGTGTTCGGTCTCCCAAAGAAGATTAGTGCCGGGCTGAAAATCGATCCCCTGGCCGTTGCGATTGCCATACGTCCAGATCTCTGGCCGCGCATTTTGTTGCGCCACAAACGGATTGTCGCTCGGCACGCTCCCATCATCATTCAGACGCAGCGTCTTGCCGCCGAGCGAATTCAATTGTTGGGCGATTTGTCGATCAGTCGCATCGCCAGTCGTAATGTAGAGTTTTCCGTCGGGTCCGAATCGCAGTCGACATCCGGCATGAAATTGCGCCGCAGGAATGCCCTCAATGATGACCTTTCGATCGACCAACCCGGCCGGTGTGTCGCGATAGCGAACCACGCGCACTTGCTGGCCGTTCGAGTTGTAAGCGTATGACAGATACAACCAGTGATTCGAAGCGAATTGCGGATGCAGCGCAATACTCATCAACCCGCTTTCGCCGCGCGGTTCGACGTCCGGGACGACGAATAGAGGCTCCGGCCGCAGCTTTCCATTTTCAAAGACGCGCACTCGACCCGGCCTCTCGGTAAAGAGCATGCGGCCGTCGGGCGCCCACACGATCGACCAAACAACTTCCAGATTGGGAATTACGGTCTCAACTCTGAAGCTGGACTGGGAGGATTGCGACACTTCGATTTCGCCCGCGCCGCGTCCCGGGGGTTGGCCGTGCGTTTGCTCCGCAGGAGCAAGATATTTATAGAACAACGGTCAAAACAATCATAAAGATCCTTTAGGAGCGAGACAGAATCGTGTCAGAACCGCGGTAGCGACCGGATCAATGCGTACCTCTATTGATTAAGTATGCGACCGCGATACTTGTCCTAAGAATCGGCCAAACTAAGTGAATAGCTGATCCGGTCGCTACCGCTCGCGGTTCTGACACTAGCTATTCTCGCTCCTAAAGGAGCTTCGATATCTGTTGATCCACGTGAAGCTATAAATATGACGCACCTAACGGCGCTCAGAGATTTCGATGCTCGCTTTGTTTTCAATCACCAAATGGAAAATGTCCAATGACAAATGTCAAATGATCTTTTTCCTACTTTCTGGCTACTGACTGATGTACTCATGCAGCAGCTTCAACTCATGGCCCTGTTCGCTTAATTGAACACGCAACAGGTCGCGCATCGACAGCATGCCGACCCATTTTTCACCATCAACAACTGGCAGGTGCCGGGTCCCGATTCGCTCCATGCGTTCCAGCGCCTGGTGCGGCGTTTCGTCGCAGCTAATGACTGCGCGCAAAGGGCTCGTTACCTGGCCGAGTTGCATGCCGGCCGGATCGCTACGCGGCACAACTACGCGGTTCAGCAAGTCGCGCTCCGAAAAGACGCCGATTAACTTCCCTTCCTCGTCAAGAACGCAAACCGCGCCGATTCTTCTTTGGGCCATGAACTCGGCCGCGTCCAGGACGCTGGCTGACGCGCGCAGCGAATAAGGTTCGCGATCACGGATGACATCTCGAATGAACATCGTCATGCCCTCCTGCTTTCGATGATTTGTTCGGGAATCGGTATTATAGAGGAACTTGGCCGCGCGCGCGCGCGAGTCTCTGCACTCTCTCGATTTCATCAATCACGGTTTGCGAGCGCGTGAAAGGAATTTGATGGCCCGTCTTTGGCAGGACGATCAAACGTGATTTTGGCAAAGCTTCATGCAAGCGGCCGGCATTCTCTTTTTCCGAAACGATCAAGTCAGCGTCGCCGGTAAGGATTGAGATTGGCACAGCGATTTCGGCATACCGCGGACTGAATTTTTTCACGGATGGGTTATACAGGTCTTCATCCAGGGCGTACGCTCTGACCTTGCTGGGTTTGGTCCATTCAGAGAGAACCGACTTCAAGTAATTCTTCGGCACTGGATCCGGCGAAAAGGCTTTTTTCAATTCACCGCGCACGACCGAAGCACCGATTAAAGGTGTCAACACATAATTCGCCGCGTCACCGATCACCGGTACGGAGGGAAGCCCGGTCAGAAACGAACCGTCATGACTTTCATAGGCGGCCGGAGCGACAACCACCAGGCCAGCGACTTCGTTTGGATAATTGATTGCATACACGAGTGCCAGCGCCGCGCCCCACGAATGACCAACGAGGATCGGGCGATCGATGCGGAGTTGGCCGAGCGCGTCATGAAGTAACCGCGCCTGAACCTCGACGCCGGCGTCGCCGTGCTTCGGCCGTTGGCTCCGGCCGTGACCGGGACGATCGAAAGCGATGACTCTGTGACGTGACGCCAGCGGCACGAACTCAGCCATCCAATCCTGCGCAGAACCGGGGTTGCCATGTATAAAGACGACGGGGCGCCCATTGCCTTGAACGATATAGTGCAGGCGCGCGCCCTCAACTGTCGCGAATCTTGAAGCGTAACGTTGTGGTTGCGGGTCGGAATTTGTGGGGGACGGCTGTGGACTGACCGCACGAGTTTGGGCGCGACTGTCAGAACTGACACTTATGTCAGTTGCAACTCGCGCGCTCTGCGATTGAAAGCTAACGAAGAGCCAGGCGCCGCATAAAAAGATTCGAATGATCAGTTTCAAAGCAGCAAGAGCATAACAAAACTACCGCCAGGGTTACGATTTAACGCTGTGGACTAAGTGCAGCGACGTGCTCGATAGCTGCGGCGACGGCCTCTGGACGCGTGAATGGAATTTGATGACCGGTCAGCGGCAGAACATCCAGGTGAGAATGCGGCAATGACTCATAGAGCCGATGCGCATTCTCTTCAGCCGGAACGATCTGATCCGAGTCACCGGTGACAATCGCTACCGGGACGCGAATGTCTGAGTACCGATTAGTGAACTTCGGCAGCGATTCATTGAGCAGGGCATCATCCACGGAATACCACTTCACTTTTTTCGGACGCGTCCACTCAGACAATACATGGCGAAGATATTTTTTCGGCACCCGGTCGGGAGCGAACGCCTTCGCGATATCCGTTCGCACCACCCAGGCCCCCACCAAAGGAGTAAACAGAAAATTCACGACGTCGCCGATCACTGGCCAGGCGGGCAGCTTACTCAGAAAGGAAACGCCGTCATCACTTTCATAAGCCGCCGGCGCCAATAACACTGCGCCCGAAAGATCATCAGGGAAATTCAACGCGTAAGTCAGGGCGAGTGCTCCGCCCCACGAATGTCCGACAACTATCGGCTGTTCGATATTTAGTTCTGTCAATGCGGCGTGAAGCATTTCCGCTTGCACCTCGACCGTTATGTCGCGGTGATTCGGCCGCTGGCTGTGACCATGGCCGGGCCTATCAAAAGCGATCGCTCGATACTGTGAAGAGATCGGACCGTACAATCGCGACCAGTCCTGGCACGATCCGGGATTACCATGAATAAGCACAACCGGTCGGCCGGCGCCCTTGATCACGAAGTGCAGGTTGGCGCCGTCAACATTGACGAAGATCGATTCGGCGTGGGCGTGGTCATGAGCTACGCGCGAAGCGACATAACGCTGCTTTAGTCTGCCGGTGACGCTCACGTTATTGACTAAGAAGATCCCAACAGCGCTTAAGATCGCGCTATTAAAGTACGAAACCCATTACTGCCGCGTTGTCTGGGGCTAGTTCCTGCCCGGAACTTTAGACGAAGAGGTGAGGGATTTAGTTACATTTTTAGCAAGATATGACGACGCATTACCAGCTTTCTTGACCAGGCCTTCCTTTACGCTTGCACTCTCACCGCGCATTACGCGGATGGCCTGCCGCGTCAATAACTGAGTCAAACCGCCCGGCACGAGCGCGCGCACGATCGCGTGACCGACGCGCGGCGGCATGGCCACGCCACGTTGTCCCAGCGCATATTCACTCTCCCACCAGCTCGGCACAAATTTTCGTTTGAAGCGACGCAGTCCTTCAAAATTGTATAAGCCACCGAGCCGGCGCGATGCCATGTCGAGCGCGCGCGCCACGACGCGATGCTCGGTGGGTATATCGTCCGGTCCATCCGTGGCTAATGGCGCTGTTCCCAGCGTGGCGATCGCCGCACCCTCTTCTTTCAATCTCTTAAGCGCTTCGACAACCAAAAAGGTGGCGGTTCCCTGCGGCGCATCGGGTTCGTTAATCACGTCTTCCAGATACCAACCTTTACGAGCGGGAATTGGGCTGGCGGCGAGAAAGCCAATGAGTTTTCCATTGACGCGCGCAGCAAAATATTTTTTGTATTCAGAGTGCATGAAAGGATCGAGCGCGACGAGCCAGCCAAACGTCGCCGCCGCGCGCCGCGATTCAAGCCAACTTATGCAAAGTTCAGCAGTTTCCTGCCTGAATGTTTCGTTCAGATCGGCACCAGTCTCAATTTCCACACCGGAACGACGCGCCTGATTCACACCGGCGCGCAGCTTCTTCGCGCAATCGCCCCGCGGGTTCCAGGTTTGCAGATCGAAATAAGGAGCAGCGCCGACTTTCACGACACTAAAATCAGTTGACGAAATGCTGCGCGCAAACCGGGCGCTGGTCGGTACAAAAGCGACAACGCGATTCTTCCTTTTCGCAAAGGTTGCGAATTGTCTCGCGAGCTCGGCCATATCTTCGGGCGGCGCGAGCGGGTCGCCGGCCGCCAACCACACGCGTCCGAACTCGCCGTAAATGATCGCGCCGTCAATATCGGGCGACGACCAGAGCAAAGCGCCCGGCGCAATGCTCACCAACGAGTGCGCGTTATAACCATAGAGCATTTGCAGGCGAAGCAGCTCACCGGTCGGATCGGGGATTTTTTTGCGGCGACGCTCGGCGATGGCGGAACCTATCCTGGCTTTCATGTAACGCGCAGTGTAACTGGCACTGCCGCCAGCAGCCAACCACCACAATTCACGGATGGGAATAAACATACGGGGAGCCTCCCTTTTACGCCGGATGCGCCCTCTAGTCAACCTTTCAGCTCAGATAACAGTCCGGGGGGCTTCTGGCTCCAGAGTAAACCCAACCTAGGAGGATCGCAGCACTAAATCCGGAACTGCAAGGATAAGGTAAGGATTGCGCTAGATTTGGGGCGGGAAGTCTAACCAAAAAGTGATCCCTGGGCTGTCGGCCTGCGAAATGTATTCGCGCGCGAATGATGATCGCTGCCGACGCGATGCTCGTTGAAACCGAATCGCTTTGCGTAAACGCTGAACAGTTTTGCCTGCGCGTCCCAGTATTGACCCTGGCCGTGCATGCGATCGTGGAAGATACTCGAGTTAAGCTTGCCGCCGCGCGCGTCGCGGATACGATTCAGCACGCGGTCAGCTTTGGTTGAGAAAAGCCCTGGTCGCTCCGCATTCTTTCGCGCGCGCCAACAGCCCGGGAATGTCCGTCGTCAATCCGGGGATCGTCGGCGCGATCCCGATACCCACCTGAATGCCCGCGTCCGCCAACTCTTTCATCGCCGCGAACCGTGCTTTCGGTGAGGGAGCAAACGGTTCCACCGCGCGCGCAATTTCATAGTCGGCAAACGGGATCGAGAAATAGACTCCCACGCTGGCCTCGCGCGAGAGCGTTTGCAGCACATCGATGTCGCGGCGAATCAGCGCGGACTTGGTGACGATGCCGACCGGGTTGCGAAACTCGGCGCAGACCTCGAGACACGCGCGCGTAAGCTTGTAGTTTGCTTCCAGCGGAACATAAGGATCAGAAGTGAACGAGAAAACGATCTCATCGCCCTGCCATGAAGGCTTCATCAATTCTTTCCGCAATAGTTCGGCGGCGCGAACCTTGACGACGATCTTCCTTTCAAAGTCAGTCCCGGCGCCGAAATCAAGATATTCATGAGTTGGCCGGCTGAAACAATACGTGCAGCCGTGAATACATCCGCGATAACAATTGATGGAATAATCGAAGGCGACGTCCGGACTATCGTTGCGGCTGATGATGGTGCGCGTTTCTGTCTCTTCGAAAACTTCGATTTTCGCAGGCGGAGGTTCGCCGATCCATTCGATCGATTGAGTCAGCCACGGATTCGGTGGATTAGCGACGAAGCGCATGCCTGCAATTCTGTCCTATCGATGCAACAAAGATTAGCACACGACTTCGATTTTTGCGAGCCACTGGCCGTGCAGTCAGTACCGGGAGCGGTAGGACCGGGTCGCCGCTGATCGCGGAAAACACCAACCCGGTCCGCTACCACCCGGTACTGACCTCAT
>QHXH01000502.1 GCA_003222855.1 Acidobacteriota bacterium | reverse complement strand
ATCGATTCTAAGGGCCAGGTTCGGATCAAGATGGTTGGAAGCCAGCCACTCGCGATTGAAGAGCGTTGATTGGTATTTGTGGCCCGAGTCGCAAAGAACAGTAACGATCCTTTGACCCCGGCCAGATTCCTTGGCGAAGCGCACCGCACCGGCAACGTTAATACCGCTTGATAAGCCGAGGAACAGGCCTTCTTCACGTAGAAGCTGGTAAACGATCGTTAGGCCGCTCTGATCCGGAACGCGATAAGCTCGATCGACCTTGATGCCTTCGATATTCTTTGTGACACGGCCCTGACCGATCCCTTCTGCAATAGAATCACCGTCGTTCGTGTCCAGGTTGCCATTGGTAAACCAAGACCACATCGCCGCGCCATACGGATCAGCGCAGACGATCTCAATGCTCGGATTTTGTTCCCTGAGGTAAACGCTCACTCCGGCAAGCGTCCCGCCGGTCCCAACCGCTGCGACAAACGCCCCGACCTTGCCTTCGGTTTGTTTCCAGATTTCAGGGCCGGTGCTGCGATAATGCGCGTCGCGATTCGCCGTGTTATCGAACTGGTTCGCCCAGAACCAGCCTCGTTCCTCTGCCAGGCGACGCGCGATATGATTGTAATTTTCCGGATCCTTGTATGGCTTTTCCGGCACCGCCTTTACCTCCGCACCAAGCGTTCGAAGCAAATGCATTTTCTCCGGCGACTGATTATTCGGAATCACAATAACGGTGCGATACCCTCTGGCGCGTCCGATCACAGCAAGACCGATCCCAGTGTTACCGGCGGTTCCCTCAACGATCGTTGCGCCTGGTTTAAGCCGACCGGCTCTTTCCGCATCAGTGATGATTCCGTAGGCGGCTCGATCTTTCACCGAGCCGGCCGGATTCATGAATTCCGCCTTCCCCAGAATCTCACAACCCGTCAGTTCAGATAGACGTCGCAGTCGAATCAGCGGCGTGTTCCCAACGTATCCATCGATGCCCAAGTAGGTCGCAGTCATATGATCTGAATCCCTTCTCGAAATTGTTAAGCCGCTTCTCACTTTTCGATAGGCAGTTTTTTCCCGACACTTTTAGCATGGCGTTGGGTTGACGAGTCGTGATAAAGACCGGAATCTCGGTCTTACTTTTCTGCGCGAGCGCCGGCATAGCTCAGCTGGTCCAGAGCGGCTGATTTGTAATTCAAAGAGAAGGATTTGCGCAGTTTTTCACGACATTGCGCAGCGTGTTTTTCAGAGCTGAGCAGAACCAAGCTGATTCGCATGGCGTTTCGCTGAATTGCGCAGTTTTGCAGCAAAAAATTGGCGCACCGTAGAAGCGACCGTGAAAAATGGGGGTCGCGCGCGCGTGCGTGGAATTGTTCGCTGATGCCGCTCGTAAACTCACCGGTGCGAACGGTCGGCCCTCCCACACGCGATTCTCGAAACGCCAGCATTCGCTCGACACGCCTGGCTGCCTAATTGAAAGTATCTCTCTGACCCGCATTTCTG
>QHXH01000501.1 GCA_003222855.1 Acidobacteriota bacterium | reverse complement strand
CAAAGCATCATTCATGTGATTAGTTTACTGCGAAGACGCCGGAATTTTCGAGGCTGCGGGGGTTGTTGTTGCGGTCGTAGCGGGAATCAATTTCTGCGCCAGCACGATGAATGGCTGTGGATAGATACCAATGACAATGATGCCGACCAGCGCGGCAACCATTGCAGTCTTTAACGCAGGCGACATCGTTAAGGGTTGTGCATCGGCAACTCGGTCACCGAGGTACATCACCCGAATGAATCGAATGTAGTAATAGAAGGAGACGACGATGTTGATTACTGCCCAGCCGGCCAGCCAGTAATACCACGACTTGTGCTCGGTGTCGCCGCGATTGAGCAGGCCCCAAAGCAGAAAATACTTGCCGATGAATCCGCCGGTTCCCGGCAAGCCCCCCAACGAAAGCATAAAGATTCCCATCATCGCCGCGAGCCCCGGAGCTTTTTGCGCGAGACCCGTCATGTCGTCGACGTGGTCTCCGATAATGCCGCGCCGTCGCAGGCTGATAATCACGCCGAACGCTCCCATATTCATGAAAACGTACACAATGAGATAAATGACCAACCCGATGTTGCCGTAGCTGTTGTTCGCGATGATTGCGAGCAGCAGATAACCGGCATTCGAAATCGAAGAGTAAGCGAGTAACCGTTTCGAATTCTCCTGCGTGATGGCGGCCCAGTTGCCGACGACAATTGTTAAGGCGGCCACGATCCCGAGCAGCGGGGCCCAATCCACCTGCATCGGTTGCAGCGCGACAAAAAATATGCGCGCATAGAGAGCAAAGCTCGCGGCTTTGGACCCGGTAGAAAGAAAAGCGGTGACCGACGTCGGCGCGCCTTCATACGCGTCCGGCGCCCACATGTGAAACGGCACCGCGGCAACCTTGAAAAATAAACCGGCAGCCAGGGCGATCATTCCCAGGATGAGTAGGGGTCTGAAGCCGGCGAGCGCGTCCTGCGGTCCGGCGGTCTGAGCCAGATGCATTGCTTCACCGACACCGTTTCCGATCACCCCGAGATTTGTTGAGCCGGTGACGCCATAAAGTACTGAAATGCCGTAAAGCAGAATGCCTGATGAAAAAGCTCCCAACAGAAAGTATTTCATCCCGGCTTCATTCGATCGACGATCCCGTTTGGTAAAGGCCACCAGCACATAAAACGTGAGGGCCATCAGCTCGAGCGCGATGTAAAGCGAAATCAGATCGTAGCCGCTGCTGAGGAACATCATGCCGACGGTGGCAAACAGAATCAGCGCGTAATATTCGCCGTGTTGCTCGCGCTCCATGTCCAGATAGCGAATCGAGATGGCGATCGCCAGCGCTGCCGCAATCAGAAAAATCGCGCGGAACAGCAACGCGAAACCATCGATGCGCACCATGCCATAGAAGCCGTCGATCGGCGACAAGTTTGGCGCCGATGCCAAATGAAACGTACCGCCCATGCTGACGAACTGCGCGCCCAGTGACACCAGGGCCAGGCCAATACCAGCCAGCGAAGAGTAGGCCGTCCATTTGCTGAGTTTGTAAGGGAGAATGACTTCCATCACCAGCGCGACACACGCCGCGACGGTGATGATCAGTTCAGGCGCGATCAACTGCAGATCGCGGAAGTTGAAAATTCCCGATGCTTGAAAAAGGAAGAGCATTCCTCGTTGTTACGTTCCTTCGTCTCATTCACACCGCGGCTTTAGCCCGGTGTTCATAATTGCTACGACAACAGAAGAAACCGTTTAAACGGTTTCCAGATCGAGAGGCGTTCCATATCACCGCGCTAAAGCCCGGTGTGAATGACAACCATTCGCAATTCTTCTCCACGACAATCCTGCCCATCTCTTACTTCTGCCCGGTGATTTGCACTGGCGCGCTCGTCGCGGTGGCCGGTTCGCCGGGTATCTGATAAGCCGGTCTTACCTGTTTCACGATC
>QHXH01000500.1 GCA_003222855.1 Acidobacteriota bacterium | reverse complement strand
CCCTTACGGTCGGGCTACTGCCCCGACTGGCCCAGATGAGTCTGGAAATAAAGTCTTCCGGGTGTTAAGATGCCCCGGCACCAGAGTTGTTCATGATGAGGAAGTCTTTACATCTTCGCCCCGCTGAATCCCGCGCCAACCTCTTCGCGGATTAGTTTCCCTTCATCGAATATCGCTTCGATTTTCGGCACTTCTTTAAAGTGTCGTCGATTTGTTTTCAGAAAAAGGAGCAACAAGATGATGGCGACCGCAACCGCACTACGAACCCCGAATATAAAAACCGAACTTCCCGGACCAAAGGCCCGCGCGATCGTCGAAGCCGACGCGCAATTCGTAAATCCCGCGTATCCGCGACCCGACTTCAAACTGGTGGCGGAACGTGGGCAAGGCGTTTGGGTCGAAGACGTTGATGGAAATCTGTTCCTCGACTGTAACGCCGGCGTGGCTGTCTGTTCGACTGGTCATTGTCATCCCGAAGTCGTGCGCGCGATTCAGGATCAAGCGGCGCAACTGATTCACATCTGTGGCACCGACTATTACTATTCGTCGATGCCAGAGCTCGCGAAGAAGCTCGACGAGATCGTGCCGCTGCAACGACCGACACGTACGCACTTTGCGAACAGTGGTACTGAAGCTGTCGAGACAGCTTTGAAGCTGGCGATCCACGCTACCGGTCGCGAGAAATTCATCTCCTTCTTTGGCAGTTTCCACGGACGCACGCTGGGCTCGCTGTCACTCACTTCTTCCAAAGTCGCGCAACGGCTGGGTTTCAAGCGACAGGTGCTCGACGTGGTCCATATGCCTTATCCGAACGAATATCGCAATCCGTTCAGCGCCGACGATTGCGGCACAGGTGGCGTTGTCCAGGGGGCGGTCAATTGGATCGAAAATCGTTTGTTCAAGAGTACGACGCCTGCGGAAGAAGTTGCCGCGATTGTTGTTGAGCCCGTGCAAGGTGAAGGTGGCTATGTGCCGGCGCCCGCGGGTTTTCTGCAAGAGGTGCGGCGAATCTGCGACGAGCACGGCATCCTTTTGATTGTAGATGAAGTACAAAGCGGGATGGGCCGCACCGGAAAAATGTTTGCGCTCGACCACTATGGGGTGAAGGCGGACATCGTCTGCATCGCCAAAGGAATTGCTTCAGGCTTGCCGCTCGGCTTGTGCGTCGCGCGGGCGGATTTGATGGATTGGAAACCGGGCGCCCACGCGTCAACGTTTGGCGGAAACCCAGTTGCCATCGCGGCCGCCCTGAAAACAATTGAATTGCTGCAGCGTGAGCTGGTCGCGAACAGCGCCGAAGTCGGCGCATATCTCAAGCGCGGTCTGGAAAAGCTGATGAGCAAATACGATTGCATCGGCGACGTGCGCGGAATGGGCATGATGATCGGCGTCGAGTTCGTAAAGGACCGCGCTTCCAAAGAACCCGATCCGGATCTGCGCGATCGAGTTGAGATGGAAACGTTCAATCGCGGAGTGATTCTGCTGGGCTGTGGGCCGAACTCGATTCGCTGGTCGCCGCCATTGATTTTGACTAAAGAAAATGTCGACGTCGCGCTCGAGATTTTTGATGAAGCGATCGCGGCGTCGAGGTAAGAGTCACGCGTGTCAGAAGCCCGCGCGTAAGCAAGGGCTACCATTTCTAACTTGCCCTCCCTGACGGT
>QHXH01000499.1 GCA_003222855.1 Acidobacteriota bacterium | reverse complement strand
ATAGATTGTTCTTGACCTTGTTTTGCGCTTTGTCGTTGTCGTTTTTCGCACATCCCTCGTTTGGACAATGCAGATCGATGTCGTGACTCTGGCCACCGCTGAAGGGCAGATTACAACCTGGATTGAATGGTTGATCGATATTGAGTTTGCAGTTTACAGGATTGGCCGGCGGACTGTCGCCACAGTGCGGGCCCAGCGGAGCGGGCGACCTCCGTGCGGTTGCTTGAGGGCTTGGCGGCGGACTCGCCACATTTGTATTACCGCTAGGCGAAGGCTGGCTACAACCACTGGTTAGCATGGTTAACAACAGCAGGTTTAGGGCGACGATTGAATGGTTTTGTTTCATGGCCCACACTCCTTTTAGGTCAGGGATTCGCACAAGTTGACGGCCGAAGCGAAAGCTTACTAAAGGTTCGTTCTCGGCAGAAATTTCTTTATATGTCCGTAGCTTCCGCTTCGTTATGTAAGCAATCATGTCGCACCAGTCCTCAGAGGCTTCGAAAACTGGCGTGACGATATGCCTGATGGCAGGAGGTGTCAATGAATCTTCGATCAATCCAAAGGGCACGTACGTTGCGGGCCGAGGTAGTTAAGGCCATCATTACTTCCGCTGAGCATCGTCAACGCTTTGGACCGTGAAGGACAGAAGTCAGAGGTGACAAGGCAGTGGGCCGAAAGCAGAAGGCAGTAGCAGCTTCGATGCTGAGAACCGATGAAGCAGGCGCGGGCCAACAGCGAATGTCAGACGTTACCGGTTTACGAGCCTCAGCGTGCACTAAGGAGAAACACGTCCCAAGCCCATCGGCCGACGTGCTGATGCTTCGCATCGTCAACCTTGGCACGATAGCGGAAACCGTTGCCGTACTGGTCGGTTCGCTTGGACTCTTTGAAGTCAAGCGAGATGGAATCGACACCAAACTCCGGCAGAGTGTGCAACTCCGACGGTTCAGAGATCCCATTGTGATTCGTGTCCTGCCATAAACGGAGTTGAGAAAAGATCGCGTCATGCTTGTCGATGATGCCGTCGCCGTTACCGCCGTTCTCGGACTTGTCATACTCAGCAAGAGCTAGAAACCCGTTGCGCTGAACGCCAGCTGGCGGCGCCGGTTGTGGCGTGAAGTTGCCAAACAGCTCTGTGCCGTTATCGATGATTCCATTACCGTTTCGATCAAGCACAAGCCAAGCGTTGTCACTGTCGGCTGACGTCCACGCAATAAGTTCTTTATGGCCATGTCCGCCCATGTCAAAGTGGACCCCGTTAATCGGATCAGTTAGAGAAAAGCCATTGCCAGAAACATCTATGACTATTGGAGTGGGGTCGATGCAACAACCGCCAGAATCCCAAGTGGCTGCGGGACAACCAAATTCCCAACGACAAAAGTCTGCCGCGCAAACAACAGTTCCCTCCTGGAATTGAGGCGGATTTCCAGAGTAAGGGTCGCAACCTTCGGGACAGGTTTGCCGCGTCCCTCCAACATTCGAACATTCGTCTGGCGTCGTAGCATCGGCTATATTGCATATCCACACGCAGTTTGTGTTGTTCCACGAACAGTATACGCCATTGGGCGTCGGAGTTGGTTCAGGGCAATGGCAGTGTCGCCAATCATCGGCTTGGCCTTGATAGGCGACTTTAGGGCTCGGGCACGCTACACACTTTTGATCGGAATCGCTAACTCTCTCTGTCGTAGTGCAATTCTGACACTGAATTGGGCACGCAACCGGTTCAGTGAAGGAGACACCCTCAGTATTGTTGGGGCACTCATAACCAAAGGAAGCCCGTTTGGTCTCGTCGTTGCAATGGATACTCGCATTGACGGTACAGCCAGATGGGACTTGTGATTCACAGAGTGAAAAAGTCGCCGGGGTGCTATCGCAAACAGTGCATGTTCCTTTTGAGAAAGGCGCACAGCTTGCGGAACCACACTTCGTAGCCGTGTTTATAGTACAAGTCTTGCTTCCTTGAGTGAATGAACCAGAAGTTGAGCAGGATTGAAACTGCGCGCTTACACTCGTGTGTAGGGCGTACAACGCTAGTGCGGTCGGTACTGTTAGGATACTCACAAATAGAATCACACGCCTCATTTGTGATCCTCCTCAGATGAGTCAAATGGCTTACTCAGTTCGGCCTTTATTTGTTCTTTGTTCCCTGACGCTAAAGCTTGGGCTAGGCGTCGGCGTACAGAAGCAACACCATTAAGGTAACCTTCTGCCCATTGGGCCGAGTGATTTTCCTTGCCAGGTTCCCCTTTACTTCCACTCGTTTGAACATCACTGACCAGAGCTTCCTGTCCTTTGGCCTGCAGCAATCTGCGTAAACGTTGTCTCTCAAGCTTGGCCCCTTCACGTTGCCCAGCCAGCATGTCACGAGAATTTCCCGAATCAGGTCCCCATGTTGCCCCGTCTGTGAACTCAACGAAATCTACCGTCAGCCGTAAGCTGTTAATTTGATCCTCCTGCGAATCCGCGAACTCGACGGTTCTTATTTCCGTTGCTTGCCAAATTGACGAACGCAGGTTCATGAATTGTAAATGTCCATTCCGCTGTTTACTCGTTGCGGTCTCGGACGCAATTCCATAAGCGCGAATTCCTTTGCCGCTCTGATTTTGAAACTGCGCAACAAATCTAAAATCTTTGGGCTTGGATGACTCGATCCAAGTCGACAGGACTTGTAAGGGCGCGCCTTCCTGCGGTGTTACTATGATCGTCGGCGACTGCTGGCTGTCGGTAACCTCGACGTTCTTTAGGATTGCGCGCGTTGTGTCCCTGCTGATCCAGAACGACCCGGCAACCAAGAGCGCCGTAATCAGGACTCTTCTACTAAGTTTTCCCATATTGCCACTCAACATAGTACAGATTCTCCTTCCGATTACTTGCTCCGATTGCTGGCTACGTCTTGCTTTATTCGTCCTAGAACTTCCTTCTCGCTACTCGGCGGCAGGATGCCCTCCCAGGTATTCATTATCTTTCCGGCTCTATCAACAAGGGCGAGAGTCGGCGTCCCGGTAATTCCAAGTTCACCGAATGACACTTGCTTTACTTCGTCAACCTTCACGCCGAGTTTGGATAAATATATCTCGCCTTCGCTGACGCTCTGTGGAAACACCGCAAGTAAATGTGTGGTCCCGTGTTCTTTGCTGATCCTTTGATAGAACGGAGCACTGTCAGTACAGAAATGGCATGTAGTAGACAATGCAAGCAAGAGTGTTCGTTCATTTTGTGGCCAATTCAGATTTGAAATACTCACAACGTCTCCCTTTTGCATCAGTCTTTGTGCAACGGGCTCTGATATAGAGTGGGCCTTCGGCTCAACATTGCGAGTCAAGTACGATCTCATTATGACAGTGCTGAACAATAATGCCGCGATGATGATTGAACCATTCGCAAGCATCTCCAGTGTGTTGGCGAGTCGTGTTGGCATAACATTTTTCATGACAAACTAAGAAGTAGAGACTGACTACCGGAGAATGATTTCGACGGCAGTGAGCCGATTAGCGTCTCGCATCATACTCTCTTCGCGAGCCGAACAGTCAACAGAAGTTTACTATCGAAAACTGCTATTTTGTATCGGATTCTGCTATTGATAATGGTGCGGCGGGAGAGGTCTCAACAATGCGCACTTTCGATCCCGCGATCGCCCGATACTTGCCGGGCGTCACTCCATGGTCTCTCTTAAAGCCGTGCGTGAAATGACCGTAATTACAGAAGCCGACGCGATATCTAACTTCCTTCACGCTTAGAAATGTGGTCGTGAGAAGCACCTCAGCCTCGCGCATTCGTCGACAATTAATAAACGTCATGGGCGCTTCGCCGGTCTCAGTCTTAAACAAATGATGTAGACGCGACGGCGAGAGGTTTACGAGTCCAGCGAGTGTTTCGCAATTCAATTTGCAATCACAGAAATCGCGTTCGATCGCGGCGACGACCACTTCGATGCGGGAGTCCATAGGAGTCTCCTTTCAGGTTTAGTAAAGCTTATTATTGGCCTCTTTAGGAGTCAGCGAAAGTTTACTTATCCTCCAATGTAATATTGAGCAAGCGGGCGATTGTCGCGGGCACTTGATCGATGTCTTTCGGCTTGCGCAGGAAGGCGTCGACGCCGGCCCGCCATGCTTCTACTTCACACTCTTCTCCTGAGAGCATGATTATTGGCGTGCGGCGATGATGTGGAATGCTGCGCACTCTTGATACGAGCTCTAATCCATTGAATCCGGACAAGTCTTTGTCAAAGATT
>QHXH01000498.1 GCA_003222855.1 Acidobacteriota bacterium | reverse complement strand
TTGTTCGTGATCACTTTACCGCTCTGACTCACATGCTCGCCATCGTGACAGCGGAAACAGCCGGCGAAATAAAGATGCCCGATGTTATTGGGATGCGTCTGCCAATCGGTCTTCATCTCGGGGAAAAAGTAAGTTTGAAAAATGCGTTGCACTTCCGCGACGGCTCCGTCAATCGATGTCCGCTTCTGTGAATACACTTCGGGATAATTAATTCGATAGTAGTCATTCAAACCTGATGCGATCGCGCTCACCGCTTCGGGCGTAGTGGTGTATGGCTTGCTCAGGATTTCCACTGCTTGTCGTTTTAGATAAGGCACCGAAGTGTCCAGTCGTCCTGCGACGAACGCTTGATCTACGGCGACGTCGGGCGGCAAATAAACATGCGCCGGCCGGTTGTGACAATCGACACAGTCCATCCGCCGCTTATTGCCGTCGGCGATTTGGTCGGGAGTCAGCGGCCGCGTGCGATCGTAGTATTCCGTGACGTTACCTTGTCGATCTTTGATGCGCACCCAGGGGATTACCTGACGATGATCGTCGATCGAGATATAGGTCACTTCATTAGCGATGTTCATGTGCCAGTGAATGCCCTTCACCAGGCCCGCCGCTGGACTGCCACCCCCAACATTTATCAACATTCTCCGCTGACGCAGCGTGTTCTGCTCGTCATAGCCATACCGATCGAAGACTTTTAACTGCGCGCCAAAGAATTTTTCCGGCCAGTGACACTGCTCGCAAGTCTCCTGCGCCGGCCGCAAGTTGTGCACCGGAGTCGTAATCGGGCGCGAATATTTCTTGAAAGTCACTGAATACAACTGGTAAGCGCCTGAGAGTTTCGATCGTACGTACCAGCTGGCGCCCGGCCCTACGTGACAGCCCACGCAGCCTACGCGCGCGTGCGCGCCGGCTTGGTACGCAGTGAACTCCGGCTTCATCACTGAGTGGCAAGTCTCGCCGCAAAAATTTACTGACTCAGTGTATTCATATCCACGATAACTTCCGAAGGCGCTCGCCGAAACAAACACAAACGTGATGAGCAGAAACGTAAAGAATGCGCGCCGGGAATGCGGATCGTTTAGATCCAGTTTTGGATAGGCAGCGATTTCTGACGGCGACGCGCGACGACGACGGCGTCGCTCGATCAGCATGCCGGCGATCACGACAGCCACGCCAAACATTAGGATCGACGGGCCGATGATGTAAGTGAGAATGCCCAGATATGGATTCTCGGCCGAGGAGGTAATCTCGAGCAGAAACAGCAGCACGACGCTGACGAGACTCGCGATGACGATGGCTGCGCCAACAAAGCTGATGTAATTGCGGAAAATACTCGGCAGCTGGGGAGCAAGTTGTTCGACCTGGCTCATGCTCGGTTTCAGAAGCGCGCGCTCATCAACCGACCCGCTCGCGTAATCCCACGAGTGGTGTGCCGGATGCGCTGGGTGTTTCGGACAAACGCGTCAGTTCCATGTTGTGCTTTTTGAGAATCTGCAAAACACAATCTTCCGTAAGCCCCGTCTGGCGCGCGATGGCACTGACAGTCCGCCAAGTATATTTCGGTCCGTCCAGCGCCATGAACACTTTGATTTCATCGGGATCAGTTATTACGTCTTTCCATTTCATGACCTACCTCAGTCTTCCTTCGCAGGTTTCAAATACTCCCCTTTGACTCGCTGATAAATTATGTCTTCAATTTGATCTCTCAACGCTGACGGCTCGATTTGAGGTGCTGAATGTTCTTCTTTACCGTACAAGAGATTCCTGGGATTAACAAAGGTCAGAATGGTTACGATCAATACGACCGCCGCAAAGACAACAATCATCAAGAGGAAACCATACCACTTAAACGCCTGTTCAAACCCGCCGCTGTTAGAACGATTGCAAGCGTCGATTCGATGATTAGCAACGCGAGCACATAGAAGCCTAATGGCGTTTGAATCTCCGCAAGTATCTTGAGCCTATCACCTGGTTTGGTCTGTCGTCGTGAGGGCATCGTGCCCGCCATTTCACGCTTCTGCTGAATTCACGTCAAGTAAGAAGTTACGGAGAACTTTTCGCGTCATTTGGCCTATTTTGGCCAGGCTGTTCTTGTTTCGATACTTCCTCATGTTTGCGGTGATTTCTTATCTGCTCGAACGCTAATTCGTGCTCTTCTTTGTAAAGCTCTGCGGATACTCGACCGTCGATGAAGGCAAAGTTTACCGGATAAACGTCCGGATCGAAAATGACATGATAGAAGTGCCAGACGATGATCGCGAGGGTCGCCAGCACCGCCTCGTAAAAGTGAATTGCCAGCGCAATCTCGATCCACCAGCGCGCCAGAAAACCGAAGACGCCGATCTTGAACCAAATCATCAGGCCCGTCAGACCCATGATGAATGTGCCCCAAATGACGGCCCAATATTCAGCTTTTTCGGCATAACCAAAGCGTGCGACCTTTGGTTTCAGTCGCTTGATTCCGAGGTAGTACGTGAAATTTCCGACGACGTCGCGCACGTCCTTTAGTCGCGGAAGCATGTCCTTTACCCACTGGCGCCCATCCTTTGAAAACGCCAGATAAGCGATGTGATACACGCCAACGATCAGCATTATCAACGCCGCAACACGATGAAGCACCAACACTATAAAGCTGGTCAACAGCAGCCAGTGCTGAATTCTTTGATTCGCAGTTAGTCGAACAATCGGGCGTTGTTGATTTCGCCTGGCCACAAGTTTCTTTCGCCAGACAAGCACGTTGTGCAGGGCCATGCCGCCGATCGTTAGAAAGATTAGCGGCAGATAAATCCAACGCACCAGCCTTGTGCCCCGCGCTCCCATGTCGCGCGAGCCGACGTTCGACACAAATTCAGAAGCAAAATGGATCTTGCCTTCGGTGAAGTTTGTGCTTGCTCCCACATGGCATTGGCCGCACGTATGCTGCAAGTTGTTCGCATTGATCATCGAACGGGGATCGGATGACGGCAGAATGTTGTGAACGCCGTGACAGCTTGCGCAATTGGCGACGACTTTCGATCCGAGCTGCGAAGCTAATCCATGATAGCTGTCCCGATAACTGCTGACACGGCCGCTCGCGACGCCGAACTCCTGCGTCAGCGTTACGCCTTCATGACACTTTGCGCAGCTATCAGTACCGACACTTGGCGAGATGGTTTCTTTATTTCCATCGAACGGCATCAGGATGTTGTGGATGCCGTGACAGTCGGTGCAGACCGGAGTGCGACTTACGCCACGAGCCAGAGCTTGCCCGTGAATGCTCTGCATGAACTCGTTGGCTTCGGTTCGGTGGCACTTGCCGCACGTGTTGGGAATGTTAACTTTCGCAATCGACGATTCTCTATTCGAAGCCGGTTCGATGTCGTGGCCATTGTGACAGTCGGTGCAAACTGCCGCGCTCATGTTGCCGCGCGCGATGGCTTTCGCGTGCACACTCTCTCGATACGCAAGTAGTGGCCGATTGCT